>NZ_JBQEOE010000017.1:0-37142 GCF_052045105.1 Lysobacter sp. 22409
CTTTGAATCACAGGCCCGCACGATCGGTGCATCCGCGGGGATTTTTCATACGGGACATCCCTGTCCCGATGAAAAACGGCCCGCATCCCTGCGGGCCGCCCTCCGGGTCTTCCATTGCCTTCGCGAGTGCCAAGCCGCGCACAGCAACAGCAAAGGCAAATCCCCCCTACCCCCCTTTTCAAAGGGGGGAGAGCCGATGGCGCCGCTTGAGCAAATCGGGCCTGGTGTTGACGCGTACACCCGTTACGAACCGGCGCAGAACGAAAACCCTCACCGACCCAACCGCCACGCCAATCCCGTCACCCGCGCCGCATGCCTCGATAACGCCTGCCTCAGCACCGGCTCGCTGGCGGCGATGTGCAGCGACTGCCGCGCCCGGGTCATGCCGGTGTAGAGCAACTCGCGCGACAGATGGCGCGCATCCTGCCTCGGCAGTTGCAGCCAGACGCTGTCGAACTCGGAACCCTGGGCCTTGTGCACGGTCATCGCGAAGGCGCCGCCGTGCGCAGGCAAGGCAGAGGGATGGAAGCCGCGCACGCCGTCGCTGCCGCCGGCGAACCAGGCCACGGTGGTCGCCGCACTGCCGTCTGGTTCGCGCGCACCGGCCGGGCGAACGCTCGCGTCCGCGCGCAGGCAGACGCCGATGTCGCCGTTGAATAAACCATGGCGATAGCTGTTCTCGGTGATCAGCAGCAAGCGGCCATGGAAGTACGGCGGTCGATGCGCGCCGGCCAGGGCTTCCTCGATGCGTGCGTTCAACGGCGCCGCGCCCTGGCCGCCATCGCGCAAGGCGGTCAGCAGGCGCAGGCGCGCCGCCAGCGTCAGCGCTTCGAGCGGATCGGTTACACCGGCCAGTGCGCGCCAGGTCGGCAGCAGCAGTTCGCGGCCGTTGCCGCTGAGCGGGTCGTGCACGTCCTCGTGGAAATGCACGCCGGCCAGGCGGCCGCCGCGCAACAAAGCGAGCACCGCATCGGCATCGCCGGCACGCGTGGCCTCGGCCAAAGGCGCCAGTTCCAGGCTCTCGGCCTGGCGATAGCCGCGGCGCAGATGCACCCGGTAGGCGCCGAGCGGGGTCGGGTCGGGCTGCACCGGCAAGGCATCGCCGAGCAAAGGCCGCAACCGCTCCGCGAGCGCCAACGGCAGGCCGTCGTCGTCGCCGGCGGCATCGACGATCGCGGCGAGCACGTCGCCGGCTTCGACCGAGGGCAGTTGGTCGCGGTCGCCGAGCAGGATCAGGCGGGCGCCGTTGGCCACCGCCTCGACCAACTTGCACATCAACGGCAGGTCGACCATCGAGGCCTCGTCGACCACGACGATGTCGAACGGCAAGGGCCGGCTGGCGTCGTGCATAAAGCGCGGGCTGTCGCGCACGCTGCCGAGCAAACGGTGCAGGGTGCTGGCTTCGACCGGCAAAGCCTCGCACAGCGCCGCATCGACACCGTCGAGGCCGCGCAGCCGCGACGCCGCCGTGCGCAGGCTCTCGGCCATGCGTTCGGCAGCGCGCCCGGTCGGCGCCGCCAACGCGATCCGCGGTGGATCCACGCCTTCGGCATCGGCCTGCGCGATCAACAACAGCAGCAGGCGCGCGATGGTGGTGGTCTTGCCGGTACCGGGGCCGCCGGTGGCGAGCAACAGCGATTGCAGCAAGGCCACCGCCGCCGCGCGCGCCTGACGGTCGTCGTCGCGCGCGTTCGGAAACAGCGCCGCGAACAACGGCGCCAGGGCCGCGAGGTCCGGCGCCGGCGGCACCGAGGCGGCGATCCGGCGCAGGCCGGCGGCGAGCCGGCGTTCGTATTCGCGATAACGGCGCAGATACAGCAGGCCGCGCTCCAGCACCAGCGGTGCGTCGCGATGCGCGACGGCGCCGTCGGTGGGCGTCGCGATCCAACGCGAGTCGCGCAATTCCGCCAACCACTCGTCCGCGGGCGGCCAGTCGATCGCCGCATCGCTCAACAGCCACGGCTGGGCCGGATCGAAGGCGGCATGGCCGTGGGCGATCGCCTGCGAGGCCAGCGCCGCCGCCGCCAGCACCCAGTCCGGCGTGTCGCGGTCGAGCCGGCGCAGCGCCTGCGCCAACGCGTGATCGATCGTGCGCAAGGCGCCTTCGCGGTACAGCGTGTCGAGCAGGCTCATGCCCCACCCCCGCGTCCTGCGAACAAGGCATCGACCGCATCGACCAACGCGCGCGCCGGCTGGTACGCGTACAGGCCCGCGGCCGGGTCTTCGGGGTCGAGGCCGCGGCAGAACAGATAGCGCACGCCGCCGAAGTCGCGGGCGTAGTCGTAGGCCTCGCCGAGGCGGAAACGCAACCAGCGGTGCAGGGCGATGGTGTAGATCAGCGATTGCAGGGTGTACTCGCTTTCGTCCATCGCCCGCTCGACGTGCGCAGCGTCGTAAGCGGGCAGGCGGTTGGTCTTGTAGTCGAGCACGTAATAGCGGCCGTCGTGGACATAGACCAGGTCGATCTTGCCGGTCATCAGGCCTTCGAGCCGGCGCCGCAGACCGAAGGCCTGGCGCTCGCGCAGCCAGCCGTGCGCATGCATGGCGTCGAGCAAGGCGTCGATCGGCGCCGATTCCAGGGCGAAGTGGAACTCCATCTCGGCGCGGCGTTCGCGCTCGGGCACCTCGCACAGGCGCGCGCCTTCTGGCAGCGCGGCGGTCAGGGTCAGGCCGACCAGCGAGGCCAGCACCGGCAAGCCCTCGTCGATGTCGGCCTCGGTATAGCCTTCGGTGCGCAAGGCCGACGCCAGCACTTCGCCCTCGCCCGCCGGCTCGGCCTGGCCCGGCGTCCAATCGCGCCAGGCGCCGAAATCGACGCGTTCGAGCGCGTCGTGGACGACGTTGCCGAAGCGGCTGCCGGAGAAGCGCGCATCGGCGGGCGTCAGCAAGGCCGGGGTGGTCTCGGGTTCGTCCTCGGCGCCGCGTTCGTCCAGCGCCACCAAGGGCGCATCGCCGCCGCTGGCCTCGTTGGTGAGCTGGGTAAAGCTGTAGACCCACCAGTCGCGCGCCAGATTGCGTCGCGCGGTGCGCGCCGGCGGCACTGCGCCGGACGCGGCCGGCAACAGCGGCGTGGGCGCGGCTTCGAGCGCGCCGTCGTCGATGACGATCTCGCCGGCATGGCCGGCGGCGAGCGCTTCGGGGTCGGCCACCATCGCCAGCAACGGCGAAGCCGGCGCCAGATACAAGGGGCCGCTCGCCAGCCACAGCGCATGCCGCGCGCGGGTCAGGCCGACGTAGAGCAGGCGCGCGTCTTCGGAGCGCGATTCGATCGCGGCGCGTTCGCGCGCGCTGTCCCAGTCGGGCGCGCGCGGGTCGACCACCTCGGTCTGCAACTGCAGCACCCGGCCCAGTTCCGGGTCGGGGTATTCGCACAAGCGCCCGCCGCGCGGCTCGCGGCCGATCGCGATGAAGGGCAGAAACACCAGGCCGAACTCCAGGCCCTTGCTCTTGTGCAGGGTCAGGATCTGCACCCGGCGCGCATCCGATTCCAAACGCAGCTGCTGTTTCTCGTCGCTGTCGTCGGCCTCGGCGATACGCAGGCGCAGCCAATCGCGCAGGCCGTGCAGGCCGAGCGAGCGGGTATCGGCTTCCTGCAGGGTTTCGCCGAGTTGCATCAGATTGGTCAGGCGGCGCTCGCCGTCGGCCAGGGTCAGCAGGCGCGGCGCCTGCTCGGCGCACAGGTCGGCGATCAAGGCCAAGGGCCCATGCCGCTGCCAACGCTCGCGCCAGCCCAGCGCGCGCATCTGCCAATCGCGTTGCCAGGGCTCGTCCTCGGACAAGCGCGCGATCGCGGTCGCATCCAGGCCGATCAAGGCGGTCGCGAGCGCGGCGCGCAGGCGGCCGCCGTCGCCGGGGTGCAGCAAGGCGTCGAACAGGCTCAACACGTCCAGTGCCTGTTCGGTCGCGAACAAGCTGCGGCGACCGGCCGCGACCGCGGGAATGCCGGCGGCGATCAAGGCCTGCTGGATGCGCGCGGCCTCGTCGTGGCTGCGCACCAGCACGGCGATGTCGGCCGGCTGCACCGGCCGGCCGGCGATCTCGGCGCGGCCGTCGCGCGCATCGCGCAACCAGGCGTGGATCGCGGCGACGCAGGCGCGGGTGGCGAGTTCGCGCGATTCCGGCGCATTCCACTCGGGCTTCTTGCGGCCGTCGTCGGGCGCGGGCAAGCGGCGCAAAGTCAGCGCCGGCGCGGTCGCGCCGTCGCGTTGCAGGTCGGCATCGGCGACCGCGCCGCCGGGCTGGACTTCGCGGAAGCGGATGCGCGGGTCGATGAAGGCCGCCTCGCCGGCCTGCGCATACAGCGCCGACACCGCGCGCAGCAGCGACGGCCGCGACCGGAAGTTGTGATCCAGCGGCGGCGCCTCTTCGGCGCGCTGGGCCGCGCTCAGATAGGTGTGCACGTCGCCGCCGCGGAAGCCGTAGATCGCCTGCTTGGGGTCGCCGATCAGGAACAGCGCGCGTTCGCCGAACACCCGCTCGAAGATCCGCCACTGGCGCGTGTCGGTGTCCTGGAATTCGTCGACCAAGGCCACCGCGTACTGCTCGCGCAGGCGTTCGGCCAGCGCATCGCCGTGCGGCCCATCCAAGGCGGCGGCGACGTCGGCGATCAGGTCGTCGAAGCTCTGCACGCGGCGCACGCGCTTGAGTTCGCTCAGACGCTTGCCCGCTGCCTCGCGCACTTGGTGGACCAGGGCCACCGCCTGCGCGGCCAGCCATTGCGCGCGCAGCCCGGCGGCGTCGAGGTAAGCGGCGACGGCGTCGAACAGCGGCGACGACGGCGTCGCCGCCTCCTTGCCCTTGTTGGTACGTGCGGCCAGGGTCGCCGGCGTCAACCGTTCGATGCGCGGGTCCAGCGCCTGGCCGGCATCGCCGTGCGCGCACCATTGGCTCAGCAGCAGCCACAACTCGCGCGGCAGCGTCGCGCGATAACTGTTGCCGTTGAGCACCTTGGCGGCGATGGCGGCGTCGAGGCGCGCGCAGGCTTCATCGCCGTGCTCGACGAAAGCGGCGTTCAGCGTTTGCGCGGCCTGTTCCAGCGCCGGCAAGGGATCGACCGACTCCAACGGCACCGGCGGCAGCAACTGCGGCGTGCGCAGCAAGGGGCCGAGATCGGCCGCAAGCGAAGGCGGGCCGCCCGGCCATTGCAGCGACAGCAGTTCGGCCGCAGTCGCGTCGCTGCCGAAGGCGCGCCACAGGTCCACCGCGATCTCGTCGTGCAGTTCGCGCTCGCTGCCGATCATTTCCGGCGCCGCGAACGGCTGCCCGGTTTCGAGCGCGTGCTCGGCCAGCACCCGCGCGCAGAAACCGTGGATGGTAACCACCGCGGCCAAGTCGATCTCGCGCGCCGCACGCGCCAGGCGCACGCGCAAAGGCGCGGCGCCTTCCTGCGCCGCCTGGGCCTCGACCAGGCTGCGCGTCAGCGCGCGCTCGCTGTCGTCGCCGTCGCGCGGCAGGGCCGGGTCGTCGGCGGCGATGCGCGCGGCCAACAGCAGGCGCCGGCGCAGGCGCTCGCGTAGTTCCTGGGTGGCGGCGTCGGTGAAGGTCACCGCGAGGATCTCGCCGATGCGCAGCTCGCGTTCGATCACCAGGCGCGTGACCAGGGTCGCCAGGGTGTAGGTCTTGCCGGTGCCGGCGCTGGCCTCGATCAGGCGCAGGCCGTCGAGCGGCAGTTCCAGGAAAGGATCGCGCACGGCGTTCATGCGCCGCCGCCTTCGTCGCGGCCGTGGACGACGGCGCCGAACACCAGCTTGGCGATCTCGCGGAATTCTTCGCCCAACATCGGGTCACGGAACGGATCGCGCCCGCGCAAGGCCAGGCGCGCGCCGGGCGTGGTCGCCTCGCCCCAACTGCGCGGGCTGCCGTGCCACTGACTCTCGGCCTTGCCCCAGCCGTCCTTGTCCTGGGCGGCGGCTTCGTACCAGAGCCAGCCGGCGCGCGGCAGGAACGGCAACGGCGCACGCAGGCCGTAGTCGCGCAGGCGCAGCAGGCTGCGCAACGCGGCCTGGGCCTCGGCCGGCGCCAGCGCCTCGCGCAAATGCGGCCCGGGGCCGCCGTCGATCTGGGCGAACTGGGCCAGCGGGCGCCGGTCGCCGAGCGCCGACAGCACCAGCCAGTCGAGCCCGTGGGCGATCTGCGACGGCCCGTGCAGGCTGTCGAAACGCAGACGCGCCAGACCGCCGGCGTAGACGTCGTCGAGCCGGCCGAGCAGGCGCGCATCGCCGAGGTCGAGTTCGAACGGCAATGCTTCCGCCTCACCGCTGCGCCAACGCGCGAAGGCGTCGGCATAGGGCCGCACCTGCCCGAGCAAGGCATCGAGTTGGCGCCGGCCGAGCGGGCCGGACGGCAACAGCGCGCGCGCGCGCAAGGTCGCCTGCAAACGCTCGCGATCGATGCGTCCAGCGCCGGCGATCAGGTCGTCGAACACCGCGCGCTGCAATTGTTGGCGGAACAGGCCGGGCCCGGGCAGCACCAGCGGCTCGACGTCGTCGCTGCTGTCGATCTCGTCGGGCAGGCGCAGGCCGAGGCGCTGGCGCAGGAACGCGGTCGGCGGGTCGCGCAGGAAACTGCGCAGGTCTTGATAGGTCACGCTGCCGTCGTCGGCGGCGTCGGGATCGGGCGGCAAGGGCTCGTTGAGCCAGGGGCCGATCTCGCCGCGCAGACCGAGCGCGCCGGCGTCGACCGCCGGCCGCCATTCGGCGCGGTAACTGAAACGGCGCGGCTCCGGCTCGCGCTCGCCGGCGCCGAACGCGGCCGCGGCGAACGGCTGCAGCGGTTCGCGCACCACGAATTCGTTGCGCGCCGCGGCCGGATCGGCGTGGTAACGCGCGGCCACGTCGAGCAGTTCCGAGACCAGGGTCGAGGGTTCGCGCTGGCTGCCGTCGCGCGGATCGGCGCCGAGATAACTCAGATAGAAGCTGTCGGAGGCGGCGCCGAACAATTGCAGGAACAAGAAACGGTCGTCGTCGCGCAGCGAGCGGTCGCCGTGGCGGCGCGCGGCGGTGCCGAGTTCGGCGGCGAGCCGGTTAAGACCGCCGGCCGGGTCGCGGCGCGGGTAATCGCCGTCGTTCATGCCGAGCAGGCAGATCACCCGGAACGGGATCAAGCGCATCGGCACCATGCGGCCGAAGCTGACCCCGCCGGTCAGCAGCGGCGCGCGCGTGTCGGCTTCGGCGAGTGCGGCGCGGAAATGGCTGCGCACGACTTCCGCGCCGACCGTGCCTTCGAAGCCGGCCTTGGCGGCGTCGCGGGCGAAGCTTTCGATCAGGTTGCGCAGGCGCTCGAGGGTGCGCTGGTCGGTGGCGTCGCGCGGGCGTTCGGGCAGCATCGCCCGCAACAGGCCGAGCAGGCGGTCGGACCAGTGCGCCGGGCTCAATTCGGCATCGAGCGCACGCTCGAAGCGCGCCAATACCCGCAGCAAACGGATCAGCGCATCCAGCGCGTCCAGCGAGGCGCCTTCGAGTTCGGCATAGGGCGCGATGCCGGCGATCATCTCGTCGGGCGCGGCGCCGTCGCCGGCGGCGTGGCCGAGCAGCAGGCGGTCGAGGGCAAAGGCCCAGGTGTAGGCGTCGTCGCCGGGCGCGTCGTGGCGGCTGCGGTGGGCGGCGTCGATGCCCCAGCGCGCGCCGGCGTTCTGCAGCCAGGTGCGCAGGCGTTCGAGGCCGGCGCCGTCGAGGCCGGCTTGGTCGGCGATCGCCGGCGTCGCCAGCAGGTCGAGGATTTCGCTCAAGCCGAAGCGCGAGACCGGCAAGGCCAGCAGACGCAGGAACACTTCCGCGAGCGGCTCGGACGCGAGCGGGCTGGCATCGGCCAAGGCATACGGAATGAAACCCGCGCGCCCGGCCAGGCCGCCGAACACCGCGGCGATGTGCGGCGCGTAGGGATCGATGTCGGGCGCCAGCACCGCGATCTCGCGCGGCTGCAGTGGCGGGTCGAAACGCCGGCCCTCGGTCGAGTTCGGATCGAGCAGGCCCTGCAATTGATCGTGCAGCACCTGCACTTCGCGCAAACGGGTGTGGCAGGCATGCACCTGCAGGCTGGCGTCGCCGCGATCGACACGTTCGCGCCACGGCGTCGCCGGCAGCGCGCGCCGATGCAGCAGGTCGCGTTGCAGGCGCTGTAGCAGGCTGTCGCGCGAGGGGTCGTCGTGACGGCTTTCTTCGGGATCGGCGTAGGCGGCGATTTCGCCGGAGGGGTGCACCACTTCGTAGCCGCCGAGCACCGCCATGAAATCGCGGCCGGCCGCGCCCCAGGCTTGCAGCAGCGGGTTGTCGTCGTCGCCGAAGGCGGCGTCCTCGCCCAGGCGCAGGCGTTCGGCCAGGGTGCCCAGGTCGCCCCAGTACTTGCGCGTCGGGGTCGGCAGATAGAAGTGCAGGGTGCCGGCGATCGACTGGGTCGCGATCATCCGCAGCACGTCGGGCGAGACGTTGAGGGTGGCGAAGGCGAACAAGCGTGGCGGCAGCCCGCGCGGCGGATGCGCGATGCCGGCCTCGCCCTGGAAACGGGTCAGGTAATCGTCGATGCGGCGCGCGCGGTAGCGGCGGCCGGCGGCGACGCGTCGCCACAACGCCGCCTGCGGATCGTTGCGTTCGTGGCCGGCGTCCCAGGCCAGCAGCCAGTCGCGGCGCCAGGCCTGGTATTTCTCGAACAGCGAAGCCAACTCGCCCGACAACGACCACGACTTCAGCGGGTCGTCGCCCTCGAGATAGGCGCGCAGCGGCGCCAGTGCCGGCTCGCGCAACTGCGCCGGTTGCGACAACACGTCGTACAAGCGCCAGCGCAGGGCCTGGGCATCGAGGTCCTCGCCGGGGCGGTCGCGGTCCTGGTCGGTCGCATTGGCGTCCAGCGCGCGCTGGACGAATTCGCCCGGGGTCAGGAATTCCAGGTTCGCGGCGATGCCGTAGGCCTGCGCCAGCGTGGCCTGCAGCCAACGCCGCATCGCCACTTGCGGGATCAGGATCACGTCCGGCGCCAGCAAGGGCTGCCCCGGCGCCGGCGTGCGCAACTCCTGCGCGAGCAGGCCCGCCAGCACGTCCAGCGCATTGGAATGGTAGAGACGGAAATCGGCGCGCGCGGGCATCCCGCCATCTTGCCGCAAGGGCGCCGGATGCGCTGCGGCCGGTTGTGGCGTTTGCGGGAACGATTGCGGGCGTGGTGGTCGAAGAGGCGTCGAAGCAAATCCCCCTTGCCCCCCTACTCAAAGGGGGGAGGCTTCGGGTCGTTGGCGCTGGGTGCGATGTGAAGCGCGCTTCGGGTGGCGCTCGCCACCGACAACGAATCGATGTGCACATCGTCGCAAGTCCGACCTTCGCCGATGAGTACTCGTTCTGCATGTACCCCGGAACGACTCCCTTCTCGACCGATGCGCAACTCCCAGATCACCTCCCTTCCTTTGAAAAGGGGGCCAGGGGGGATTTGCCTTTGCTCCTTGCCTCCACATCCCTCGACACACTTAAAACCGTTTTAATCGCCGCCGGCCACCCTGCCTCGACGATGCGACGACGGCCGAACGCTCCGTCCCGCCACCGCCGCGAGCGAAGCCGCCTAACCTGCGACAATGGCCGACGCTCCACCCCGGTTCAGCCTGGCTGGGCCAAGCTGCGCCGTTTTGCAGCCTCGTCCGACCGTCTCATCGCCCTCGTACACGGACAGTCCTACCGCATGACGACCGAACCGCCCATCGTCCGCCTGACCGACCTCCGCCTCGACCGCGGCGGCCGCAGCGTGCTGCGCGGGATCAACCTGTCGGTGCCGCGCGGCAGCATCGTCGCGGTGTTGGGCCCCTCGGGCAGCGGCAAGTCGACCCTGCTGTCGGCCCTGACCGGCGAACTCGCCCCGGCCGCGGGCACGGTCGAGGTGTTCGGCCAGCAGGTGCCGCAGGATCAGCGCGAGCTGCTCGAACTGCGCAAGGGCATCGGCGTGCTGCTGCAGGGCAACGGCCTGCTGACCGACCTGACCGCAGCCGAGAACGTCGCCCTGCCGCTGCGCGCGCATACGCGCCTGCCGAAGGCGCTGATCCAGCGCCTGGTACTGATGAAGCTGCACGCGGTCGGCCTGCACGCCGCCGCCGATGCTTTCCCGCGCGAGCTGTCCGGCGGCATGGCGCGCCGGGTCGCGCTGGCGCGCGCGCTGGCGCTGGACCCGCCGCTGATGATCTACGACGAGCCGCTGACCGGGCTGGACCCGATCGCCTCGGGCGTGGTCATGAGCCTGGTGCGCCGCCTCAACGACACCCTCGGCCTGACCAGCATCGTGGTCACCCATCACGTCCACGAGACCCTGCCGGTCGCCGACCACGCCATCGTGATCGCCAACGGCGGGATCGTGTTCTCGGGCACGCCGGGCGAACTCGAACGCAGCCAGGACCCGCTGGTGCGCCAATTCCTGCTCGGCGAACCCGACGGCCCGATCGGTTTCGACGCCGCACCGCGCACCACCACGGAGGCCGCCTGATGCCCTTCATCGCTGCGACCCGCTCGCTGGGCCGCGCCGGCCTGTTCTCGCTGTCGGTGCTGCGCGCGTCCAAGCCGACCCGCGACTTCTTCCGCGAGCTGACCCGTGAAATCTACAAGATAGGCGCACGTTCGCTGCCGATCATCGCTGTTGGTGGCGCATTCGTAGGCTTATCGGTGACTTTGCTGGGCTATCGCGCGCTCGATACCTACGGCGCCGCCAACCAGGTCAGCGCCATGCTCGGCCTGGGCATGTACCGCGAGCTCGGCCCGGTGCTGACCGCGCTGCTGTTCATCGGCCGCGCCGGCAGCTCGATCGCCGCCGAACTGGGCCTGATGCGCGCGACCGACCAGATCACCGCGCTCGGCCTGATGGCGATCGACCCGATCGCCAAGGCGGTGGCGCCGCGCTTCTGGGCGGCGGTGCTGTGCGTGCCGCTGCTGACCGGCTTCTTCTGCAGCCTGGCGATCAGCGCCAGCTATTTCGAGTCGGTGCACGTGATCGGCATCGAATCGGGGATCTTCTGGCAGGTGCTCAAGGACAGCGTCGATTTCTTCGACGACTTCCTGATGGCCTTCGTGAAGTCGGCGGTGTTCGGCGCGACCGCGGCCCTGGTCGCGGCCTATGTCGGCTATCACGCCGAGCCGACCATCGAGGGCACCTCGGTGGCGACGACCCGCGCCGTGGTCAACGCCTCGCTGCTGGTGCTGATGTTCAACTTCGTGATGTCGGCGCTGCTGTTCAAGTAAGTAAGGTAGCCCGGGCCGGATGAGGGCAGGGACGAGGTCGAAGCTGCGCAAGCGCGCCGCCTTCCCCCAACCCCTCTCAGCCTTGCACTCCCTGCGGTCGCCGCCGCTGGGAGAGGGGCCCGAACCCAGGTTTTGTTCGACACGTCGTAGACCAACCGTTACATCGCCGCGCCGAACCGCGCGGGCTTTATCCCCAAGGTGATGCCATGTCCGTCCGCAGTCCCCGCATCGAATTCGCCGTAGGCGCATTCCTGCTGCTCGCCCTGGCTTCGCTGCTGGTGCTGGCGATCGCCTCCACCAACGGCAAGTTCGGCTTCGGCCGCAGCAGCTACGAGATCACCGCGCGCTTCACCACCATCGGCGCGCTGCGCCCGAACGCACCGGTCAAGATCGGCGGCGTGACCGTGGGCCAGGTCGCCGACATCTCGCTCGACCCGGTCAAGTACAGCTCGATCGTGACCCTGGCGATCGACAACCGCTACCGGAACCTGTCGGCCGACACCGCCGCCGGCATCTTCACCAGCGGCCTGCTCGGCGAAAGCTATATCGGCCTGACCCCGGGCGGCGACCCGGACAACCTCAAGCCCGGCGACGAGATCTACCTGACCCAGCCGGCCGTCGACCTGATCCAGCTGGTCGGCAAGTACATGTTCAGCGGCGGTGGCGCACAAGGCGGCAATGCGGCCGGCGATTCGGCCGCCAAGCCCGCCGACGCCGGCGTTCCCGACTATCTCCAGGGCGAAGCCGCCCCCTCCACCGACGAGACCAAGAAATGAAGCGTTCACTGATCTCCATCGTCCTCGCCTCGGCCCTGCTCGCCGGCGCTCCCTCGCTCGCCCTCGCCCAGGTCACCGCGGCGCCGGGCACAGCACCCGCCGCCGGCACGCCGAGCGCGATGGTGCTGGCCAACAGCACCCGCATCCTGTCGACCCTGGAAGCGCGCCGCCCCGAGTTCAGCAAGAACCGCGCCGCGCTCAGCCAGTTCATCTCGACCGAGTTCACCCAGGTGTTCGACCGCGACTACGCCGCGCGCCTGGTCCTGGGCACGCACGGCCGCGGCGCTTCCGATGCCGACGTCGCCGCGTTCGCCGATGCCCTCACCGGCAGCCTGATGCAGCGCTACGGCTCGGCCCTGCTCGACTTCAACACCAAGCTCAAGGTGCGCATCAAGTCCGAGACCCCGTTGCGCGGCGGCGCCATCGTCAAGGTCTCCAGCGAATTCCTGCGCCAGGGCGGCGAGCCGATTCCGGTCGACTACCTGCTGCGCAAGAACGGCGCGCAGTGGAAGGTGTTCGACGTGATGGTCGAAGGCGTGAGCTTCGTACAGACCTTCCGCAATCAGTTCGACACGCCGCTGAACCAGAAGTCGATCGCCCAGGTCGCCAAGGACCTCAAGGCCGGCAAGCTGCAGGCCCAGGCGAGCGGCAACTGAGCATGGACGCAGCGACGGACCGCGACGCCGCCGACGTGCGCAAGGACGGCGAGGCGCTGGTGTTCAGCGGCGCGCTCGACCGCGCCGCGGCGGCGACGCTGTGGTCGCAGGCGCGCGCACTCGTGAGCGGCGTGCGCCGTTTCGACCTGAGTGCGGTGAGTACCGTCGACAGCGCCGGCCTGGCGCTGTTGGCCGAGCTGGCCGCGCAGGTCGAGGGCGTCGAAGTGGTCGGCACGCCGGCCGGGCTGAGCGAATTGCGCGCGGCCTACCGGCTCGACGACGCGCTCGGTTTCGGTCGCTAAGTTCAGGCTCTCGAGTTCCGGTCGCCGATACACAAACTCCGTCGCAGAACTCTCCTGTTGCGGTCGCCAATGCCGACGGATCCGGCCTGGCTGCCCCCACCCGTTGTCCCGGAAGACTAGACTGCAACCATGCGCCCCCACGCACTCTCACTCTCGCTCGGCCTGGCTTTGGCCGCGCTGCATTCCGTACCGGCTTTCGCGCAGGACGCGAACCCGGCCTCCGTTGCCGAAGCGGCCGTCGTAAGCGCCACGGCGCAAACCGACGCTGCGCTCGCGACCGCACCGACCGAAACCCTCGCGCCCGCCGACGCGGCGACGACGCCGGTCGACACGACGCAGGCGGCGACCGCCGAGCCCGCGCTCGACTACGCCCTCGCCCAGGTCGAAACGAGCCAGGTCCAACCGGCACAGCCCGATCCGAATGCACCGGCCGCCGAAGCCGTGCTGCCGCCGGCCACCGCCGCGGTCGAGCCGAGCGCGGCCGACGACCAGCGCACCGAGGCCGAGCGCGATTTCGATGCCCTCTACGGCACCCCGGCGCAGGAATACGACCCGGTCGCCGACCCGACCCTGCCGGCGCCGGCTTCGGTCCCGGGCGCGTTCGACCCGTGGGAGAAGTACAACCGCAAGATGCACCGCTTCAACATGGCGGTGGATCGCGGCGTCGCCCGTCCGCTCGCGCGCGCCTACTCCAAGGTCGTGCCGCGTCCGGTGCGCCTGGGCGTCAGCAACTTCTTCAACAACCTCGGCCAGCCGGTGTCGATCCTCAACGCGCTGCTGCAGGGCAAGCCCAAGCAGGCCGCGCAGGCGCTCGGCCGCTTCGCGCTCAACACCACCCTCGGCATCGGCGGCATCTTCGATCCGGCCAGCGACGCCAAGCTGCCCAACCGCAGCGAAGACTTCGGCCAGACCCTGGGCGTGTGGGGCTGGAAGCGCTCGCGCTATGTCGAGCTGCCGTTCTTCGGCCCGCGCACCGTGCGCGACTCGTTCGGCGCCCTCGGCGATGCCCCGTTGAGCCCCCTGCGCCACGTCGAACGCGACCGCATCCGCATCCCGCTGCAGGGCCTGCAACTGGTCGACGTGCGCGCCCAGTTGCTGCCGCTCGACAGCCTGCGCGACGGCGCCGAGGACGAATACGCCCTGGTCCGCGACTCCTGGACCCAGCGCCGCGACTATCAGATCTTCGGCGACCGTCTCGACAAGAACGGCGACAGCGCCCTGCCGGAATACCTGCAGGACGACAGCAACCCGAGCGTGCCGGCCGATGCGATGCCGGTGATGCCGACCGACGGCGGTCGCTGAGCCGCGCGATCGCCTCGCTGCACCCTGTAACGACGAACGGCCCGGATGCGAATCCGGGCCGTTCTGCTTTAGCGGTATCGCGACCTCAAGCCTGCGGCGCTTCATCCCCGCCGAGCGGCAACAAGCCCGCGGCCCCTTCGATCGGCCGCACGCCCTCTTCGCCGTCTTCCGAGGCAGCGTCCTCGTCGGCCGACAACTCGACCAACTTCGGCGGCAAGGCCTTGTTCGGTTTCACGCCCATGTCCTTCAGCATCTCGGCCTGGCGGATCACACTGCCCTTGTTGCGGCTGAGCTTGTCGCGCGCGGCGTCGAAGCTGTCCTTGGCCTGGCCGATGCGGTCGCCGACTTTCTCCAGGTCGGCGACGAAGGCGCATAACCGGTCGTAGAGCTGCGCACCGCGCTTGGCGATTTCCTGGGCATTGCGGTTCTGCGCTTCCTGCCGCCACAGATGCGCGACGGTGCGCACCACGAACAGCAAGGTCGACGGGCTGACCATCAACACGTTGCGCTGCCATCCGTCCATGAACAGGTTGCGGTCGTTGGTGACGGCAAGCATGAAGGCCGGCTCGATCGGCACGAACATCAACACGAAATCGAGCGAGCGCAGGCCGTAAAGCTCCTGGTAGCGCTTCTCCGACAGCCCGCGCATGTGCGCGCGCACCGAGTCCAGGTGACGCTTGAGCGCACGCGCGCGCTGCTCGTCGTCTTCGCCGCTCGCGTACTCCTCGTACGCGGTCAGCGAGACCTTGGAGTCGATCACCAGATGCCGGTCTTCGGGCAGATGCACGGTGACGTCGGGACGGCGTTCGCCGTCCTCGCTGTTGTGGCTTTCCTGGACGTCGTACTCCTCGCCCTTGCGCAACCCGGCCGACTCCAGCACGCGTTCGAGGATCAACTCGCCCCAGGCGCCCTGCGCCTTGCTCGACCCCTTGAGCGCACTGGTGAGGTTCTTGGCGTCGTCGCTGAGCGACTGGTTCAAGGCCATGAGCTGACGGACCTGCTCGCCGAGCGCGGTGCGGTCGCGGGTCTCGTTGTCGTAGACGGTCTCGACCTTGCTTTGGAACTCGACCAACTTCTTCTGCAGCGGGTCGAGCAGCAAGCCGAGATGGCTGCGGTTCTGCTCGGTGAAGCGCTTGCTCTTCTCTTCGAGGATGTCGTTGGCGAGGTTCTTGAACTCGGAGGTCAGTTCTTCGCGCACTTCGCGCAGTTGGGCGATCTTGGCCTGCGACTGATTGCGCTCGGCGTCGAGCTGGGTCGCCAGTTCGGCGGCCTGCACCGACAGACGTTGGGCCTCGGCGGCGTGACGATCGCGCACGCGCTCGGTCTCTTCCAGGTTCGTCCGCGCCACGCGCAGGCTGTCCTGCTCCTTGGCCAACTCGGCGCCGACGCGGCCGATCGACTCGCGCAGCACGCCGCTGTCGCGCACCAACTGATCGCGCAGACTTTCGAGCTCGCCAAGACGCGACTGCAACTCCGGAATGCGCGCAGCGCGCTCCTGCAACTGGGCCCGTTCCTGGTTGGCCGCATTCAACTGCGTGCCCAGCTCCGCGCGCGCCGCCTCCAACGCACGCGCGGCTCCGGCCCGGGCCAGCAGCCAGGCGAGCGCGGCGCCGATCGACAAGGCGAACAGGATGGCAACGAGGGCAGCGGTCAGGGGCATCGGGAAACTCTTGGAGAAGGCCTTGGGGCCAGGCGCCCGGGGTGGGCGGTGTGGAGCAGGCGGTATGGGGCAAGCGGCATGAGGCGGGCGGCATGAGGCGGGCGGGGGAAGCAGGCGATTCGACGCCACCTGGGTTCGGAGCCGGTGGGTCGATACCGCTCGCAGCCTGTCCGCGCAGCCGCAGATGGCTGTCTAGTCTAACGGGGTGAGTCTCAGGCCCTGCGATGGCGAGCGGTTAGGCAGCGATGATCGCCCAGGCCGGGGCATCCGCCGATCGCCCATTCGGGTGGAACCGGCGCGAAAGCGAAATGCGCAGGCGGTCGCAGATCGCGCCTGAATCGGGGCGGCCGAGTTCCGTACGGAACCGAACCGGCGCAGGGAACTGTGCCAATCTGGATTCGCCCCGATCGGCTTCGCCGGCCGGTCACCGCAAGGATTGCATGCATGGACCCGCAAGCTCCCCGGCTCTACGCCGACCCGCGCGGCATCTGGCGCGACGATGGCGCCGGCCGCGTCCACGGCATCCGCTGGGCCGATATCGACGGCATCGACGGCTATGCGATCGACGTGGTCGACCGCAAGCTGATCTTCGTCGAGCTGGGCACCGTGAGCGGCGACAGCCTGGAGCTGCGTACCGACTGGCCGGGCTACCGCGAAGTCGCGACCGCGATGAGCGTGCATTTGCCGGGGCTGGACCTGGACGCCTTGAAGCGCCTCGAATTCGCCCTGCCCGACGACCCGCCGGCAGTGTTGTGGTGGCGCGATTGAGCTGATGGCGCGTAGCGCGCGCTTGAGGGGCGCTACGTCGCCTGTAGGAGCGGCGTGAGCCGCGACCGCGGGACGAGTAGAGGCAGCAACGCCAGTGTGATTCAACGAGGCGGTGCGCCATCGCGAGGGTAGGAGCGGCGCGAGCCGCGACCGCGTCGTTTCGGTCTCGTGGTGTATCGTTCAAGAAAGATCAGGATCAAACGCCAAAAGCTTCCGCCACTAAAGCGGCGGGTTACTTTCTTTTGTCATAAGCAACAAAAAGAAAGCTAACCAAAGAAGTTGCTTTTCTTTGAATCACCAACCCGCACGAGCGATGCCGACGCAGGGCTCTACATACGGGACATCCCTGTCCCGTTGAAAAACGGCCCGCATCCATGCGGGCCGCCCTCCGGGTCTTCGATTGCCTTCGCCAGTGCGCGGCGACGCACGGCCAGAGCCAGAGCTAAGGGCTTTGGATCAAGATGGCTTCGAGCGATTTTCGTCAGCCGAGATTCGCGGTCGCGGCTCGCGCCGCTCCTACCCAAGAGCGGCCGCGTTGCCGTTGCCGTTGCCGTTGCCGTTGCCGTTGCCGTTGCCGTTATTTTGATCTGCTTTGCCGCTTTACCGGTCAAGTGGAGACCCGGAGGGCGGCGCACAGGACGTGCGCCCAGCCCTTAAAAAAGGATGGCTCGATAGGACAAGGATGTCCTATCGAAAAATCCCGGCGACAGCATCGCACTCGTGGCCTGTGCCCTTGCAAGAAGAGCCCTTTTCTTTGGTTAGCTTTGACCGAAGGGAATCCAGACGGACTTTTGGGCTTAGCAAAAGAAAGTAACCCGGCCGCGTCAGCGGGCGGAAGCTTTGCTATTGATCTTGCTTCATCGCTCTGCGGCAAAAAAGCGCCGCAACGGCAAATAACGCGGTCGCGACTCGCGTCGCTCCTACCCTGAGGTTGCATGAAGCGCCGGCGCGAGACAAACAGCGCGGGGTCGCGGCTTATGAGCGAAGGAAATCCAGTAGCACGCCGCTCCTACAGAGGGAGCGACGCACTACAAACCTGGCAATCGGCTCAGTCCAACACCCGACAGAACACCGCCTTCAGATACCGCGACTCCGGCACCTGCGCCAGCCACGGATGATCGGCGCCCGCGCCGGACACCTTGAGCACCTGCACGGTGCGCCCGGCATAGAACGCGGCGCGGCGCAGCATGTCGAGGAACTGGTCCTCGCTGACCAGACCGGTGCACGAGAAGGTCGCGAACAGGCCGCCGGGCTTGAGCGCGCCCAGTGCCAGCTTGTTCATGTCGAGGTACTTCTTCAGCGCCGGGATCACCTGCTCGCGGTCGCGTGTCATCTTGGCCGGGTCGAGGATCACCACGTCGTAGAGATCGCCGGCGTTCGCGACGTCGCGCAGGTAGGGGAAGATGTCGGCTTGAACGAACTTGACCTGTGCGCCGTTGAGCTTGGCGTTGGCCTTGGCGATGTTGATCACGTCGGCATCGATGTCCACGCCGACCACTTCCTCGGCGCCGCGCACCTTGGCGTACACACCGAAACCGCCGGTGTTGCAGCACAGGTCGAGCACGCGCTTGCCGGCGACCTGCTGCGACAGCCATTCGCGGTTGTCGCGCTGGTCGGCGAAGAAGCCGGTCTTGTGCGCGCCGGCCGGGTCGGCGCGGAACTTGATGCCGTACTCGGTGATCGTCGCCGGCGGCACCGCCTCGGTGCCGCGGAAGTCGAAGCTCTCCTGCTTCTGCACGTGCTCGTCGGCGAAGGCGTAGAAGCGGCAGCCCGGGAACTGCTGGCGCAGCGCGTCGTAGATCCATTCGCGGTGACGGAAGGCGCCGGCGCTGAAGTATTCGACCACCAGCAGATCGCCGTAGCGGTCGACCACCAGGCCGCTGAGGCCGTCGCCTTCGCTGTGGACGACGCGCCAGGCGTCGCTGACCTCGTCGAGCTTGAGCACGTCGCGGCGCAGCGACACGGCCGCGGCGATCTTGCGCGCGAACCAGTCGGCGTCGACTTCGACGTCCGGGTCGTTTTCGAGCATGCGCAGGGCGATGCGCGAGTGGCCGTTGTAGAAGCCGCGGCCGATCCAATCGCCGTCGACGCCGAGCACGTTGACGATCGAGCCCGGCTTGGGGCGCTGGGCCGGCTTGTCGACCAGGCGCTGGAAGATCCAGGGGTGGGTGGATTTCCAGGCGTTCTTGAGGCGTACGGTGGGGAGTTCGTTATTCATCCCGCCATTCTACCGGGGACGGGCCTCCGCCTCGCCCGGCTTGGGCCGCCCGGCCCCGCCGCCATCCCGCTGGCGGGACAAACCGGCCCGACGAACGCGGCTTGTATTCCTTCCGGGCGGTGCCAATCTCGGTGATATGCACCTGCCCACCGAAGCCCCTATCCCCGACACCCCGGCCCAGCGCAAAGCCGACCGCAGCCGGCTGATGCGCGCGCTCAACGCCAGCCTGGCCTTCGTCCTGGTGCTGATCGCGGTGTTCACCGCCCAGGGCCAGTTCGACGTGCGCGCCTTCACCGTCCAGCCGTGGTCGGCCGAAGGCCTGGTCGGCCTGCTGACCGCGCCGCTGCTGCACGGTTCGATCGAGCACCTGGCCGCCAACGCGACCTCGCTGTTGTTGCTCGGCACCCTGGCGGGCGCGGTCTACCCGAAGGCGACCCTGCGCGCGCTGCCGATCCTGTGGCTCGGCGCCGGGCTCGGCGCCTGGCTGCTGGGCGATCCGGGCAGCTATCACCTCGGCGCCAGCGGCCTGACGCATGGCCTGATGTTCCTGGTCCTGACCCTCGGCCTGCTGCGCCGCGACCGCCCCTCGATCGCCGCGGCGATGATCGCCTTCCTGCTCTACGGCGGCATGTTGCTGACCGTGCTGCCGCGCGAGATCGGCGTGTCCTGGCAGGCCCACCTGGGCGGCGCGGTCGCCGGCGTGATCGCGGCCTTCGCGTTCCGCCTGCGCGACCCGCTGCCGCCACGCAAGCGCTACAGTTGGGAAGATGAGGACGAAGAGCTGGTGCCGGCCCACGACGAACTGGAACCGCCGAGCCCGCAACGCGTGCCGGTGTTGTGGAACCGCCCGGTCGATGGCGAACGCGGCGTGGTCTTGGAGTTTCCGGCGCGGCAGAGGCACGAGGAGTAGCCGTACCCCGGCATCGCTTTCACTCAGGTTTATACTGGACTGGCTCTCCGTATTCCGGCTCAAGCCGAGCCCCTTCGAGCGATGCCCTTTCATTACGATCCTAGCGCCGGCATTCCGGTGCCTGAGTACGGGCTTACGATTCCCTGGCGCATCACTCAGCCCGAATTGTTCGACCTGATACCGCGCGATCGATTCGAAGAATGCGTTTACGGTCCATCGGTACTGCGCTTCACCTTGTTCGGCTACACCGCGCCGTTCTGGTTCGACTTCGTCACTCGATCGACGCTGAGCGAAGTGCAACTTTTCCGATGGAAGCCTCGCTGGCGCGCACTCAAGCCGGATTTTCGCGAGAGCGCACAGGCCCTGCGAGGCGCGCTCGGCCCACCCGATCGCCTCGATCAACCCGACGGTCAGCTCTGGCATTTTCCTGCGGTTCGAGTCGAGAACTCGGCCGTCGCCGGGCGCCGTCCCCCTAACCGGCCTCTGCGGGTGTACCGGCACGTGCTATCGGTGCAGTTATGGCCCTAAACCGTTAGCGGCCGGGCCATCGGAGCCGATTCGTTTCGCTCGCGTGCCCCTGCGTCGGCGCGTTAAAGTGACTTGGCATCCATGCAGATGAACCGCACGCTGCCCGATCTTTCCCGCTGCCTCCGGAGCCCTTCGCCATGCGCCGCCGCCTCATCGCATCCGCCATCCTCCTGCTCGCCGCCTCGCCGCTCGTCTATGCCAAGAGCGCCTGCATGATCGAAGGCCAGGTCCTCGGCCAGATCATCAACGAATGCACCGAGACCGACCCGCCGGCCTCTGAAGGCGCGCCCAAGCCGCAATGCAACAGCTCGCTGCCGGGTCTGGCGGAGATCGGCGGCCAGGTCTCGGCGCGGCCGGTCGCGGCCTGTCCCTCGGGCGCGGTCGCGATCTGCGATTCGCCGATGAACGCCAAGGCGCGTATCTACTACTACAAGCGCAACGCCGCGCAGATCGCTGCGATCAAGCAGGCTTGCGAGATGCAGCGCGGTCAGTGGATCAAGCCGTGAGGCCTGCTGCCGCGCTTGCCGCGGCGCACGTGCGGGGGGCCGTCGTCGCCGCAATCGCCGCGACGCTCACTATCGCAACCGCGCCGGCGGCGGCACAAACCTCCGACGCGGCCGAGCCGCCTTCATTCGACCGGCCCGGCATCTCGTTTTCGACCGACACCCTGCCGCGCGGCGCCTTCGCCTGGGAGCAGGGCTTGCCGGATTTCGAGCGCAACGACGACGGCGGCCGCCGCAGCCGGCTCTACAGCGCGAATACCAATCTGCGCCTGGGCCTGAGCGAGCGGGTCGAGCTGCAACTGGCGACCTCGGCCTACAACCGGCTGCGCGAACGCGACGGCGACGGCCGCCGCTCGCGCCACGGCGCCGGCGACACCGGCCTCGCCGTCAAGGTCGCGCTGCCGTCCTCGTACGAGGCGTTTTCGTGGGCCGTGCTCGGCGCGGTCACCGCCGCCAGCGGCGCGCGCGACTTCAGCAACGGTGCAACCCGGTACACCCTCGGCACCACGCTCGGCTACGACTTCAACGAGCGCGTCGCCGGCGCGTTGTACTTCAACCTCGACCGCAGCGACGGCGCCGACACCTGGACCTGGTCGCCGAGCCTGAGCTTCGCGCTCAGCGACCGCACCGCGGTCTATGTCGAAGCCGGTATGTCGCACAGCGATCACGCCTCGACCACCTCGGTCGCGGGCGGCGGGGTCACCTGGATGGCGACCCCGCGCGTGCAGCTCGACGCGTCCTTCGACGTCGGCCTGGACCGCAACAGCCCCGATCTACAGGGAGGTCTTGGGGCGTCGTTCTACTTCGACTGAGCCGCGCAATGCCGCGGCCGTGCCGACGCCGGTGGCGATCGCCGAGGCGTAGTCCGGCGCCTGCGTGTCCGCCGATTCGTAGGTCCACAGGAAGCCGCCGCCGATGCCGTCGCTGGCCCATTGCGCGTACTGCTGCTGGACCTGGTTCGGCGTCGAGTCGGTGGATACGCCGGGAATCACGAAGCTGGCCGGGAAGCCGCTGCCGAGCGTCTGCTGCAGCGCCTGGATCCACTCTTCCGGATCGTTGCCGGCGCCGCCGGAGTAGCACTGCAGGTTGAAGCCGATGACCAGGCCGGGATCGGTCTTCTGCAGTTCGGCCACGCAGCCGACCCAGAACTCGGGGTTGTAGTAGGGGCAGAAGGTGACCTTGAAGCCGGCCTTGCCGAGCATGCGGCTGAAGTCGACGATCAGCTTCTGGCTCTGCATTTCCTCGTCGTCCAGGTCGACGGCCTCGATCGCCGGGAAGGTTTTCTTCAACGCGACCAGGTTCTGGAACAGCGGATTCTTCTCGCCGTTGCCGAACTCTGCGATCAGCTTTTGGATGTTGCCGTAATCGCCGACCCCGCCGCCGCCGATCGACAGCCAGACGCGTTCGATGCCGGTCGCGCCCAGGGTCAGCGAGTTGACCAGGGGCACCCATTCCGGCGGACCGACGTACTGGCCGTTGGAGAAGATCTCCAGGTCGTTGTAGTACAGGTCGCCCTTGTACTTGTCCGGCGCCGGCGGCGACTTGTCCTGGTAGTGCACATGCGCCAGGGCCAGGATCGCCGTATTGAAACCGGAAGTCTTGAGTCCCTGGACATAGCCCTTGCCATCGGTCTTGGAGAACAGACCTTCGCAATAGGCGGCGACGATGGACGTGCGTGCGTTGGACATGATCGACTCCTCGTTGTGGGTGAGCCTCTGGACCAACGCGTGCATGCGCTGCGCTCGGACAGGTTTTCCGCGGCAAATCGCGTCTTTGGGACCGGCTTCGCACTCTTCCGTGCGCGGGCGCAGCAGCCAGCTCAGCGACATGACGATCGCCATCGCCGCACATCGCGTGGACGCTCGACTTTCGCGACCGTCATCGCAGTATCGAAAAGTCTGGGAATGGCCCTAGTTGGCCGCATTCAGCTTGCGGCTCACAGTGCCCGCCTTCCTCTTCGCGAGCGCGTGCGCATGATTCCCTACGACCCGGTTTCCTCACCTTCGGTCACCACCGTCCAGGCGCAGGCGCCGGACCCCAAGCAGGTCGACAGCGCCGCCGACCGCGTCTTAGACGCAGGCGACCGCGATTTCAGGAAGGACAACTACGAAAAGCGCATGGACGTGTTCGCCAAGGAGATCAGCGGCCAGTCGCGCGAGTTCCAGGCCGAGTTGATCAACACCATCCTCGACCGCGACGGCGGCGCGTTCAAGTCGTGGATGCACTCCGACCGCCTCAACTGGATGACCAGCGACGGCGACATTTCGCAGCACGAGAAGAGCGAGGTCTATGCGGCCTTCGCCGAAGGCATCGACCGCGGCCAGATCGACGCCGGCAAGATCGACGCCGGCTTCGTCCGCGGCAGCCAAAACCCGGGCTTGATCGGCCAGTACATGGACGCGCAGAACTTGAACGACAACGGCGGTTTCAGGCGCGCCATGGTCGCCTTCAGCGGCCTGAGCTCTTGCGAGATGCAGACCTTCATCACCAACGACGCGAATCAGGCGCTGATGCAGCGCTTCGAAAAGGCGGTGCAGAGCCATCAGGACTGGTACGAAAGCCTGGTCAACGACTACGTCGCTTCGGGCGGAGGCTATGCGAAGGTCTACGAAGGCGAGGTCGAATTCAGCAAGGAACAGCTCATGGCGATGCGCAGCGCCTTCCTCGCCGACGACGGCCTGCATACGAGCGGCGAATTGTTGCTGGCCTATCCCGATCGGATGGAACGCAACGAACGCGTGACCGAGCAGTATCACGAGCTCTCTACCGGCATGAGCGAGATCCTCGGCAAGGACAACGCCAACTGGGCGACGTTCGCGCAATGGGCCTCCGACGAAATCGGCCGCAACCTCGACGGCACCCTCGGCATCGCCCTCGGCGAAATGGGCGGCAACCCGAAGTACTGGCTGTCGGTCGGCAACACCATGCTGAGCTCGGACATCTCGCCCTCGTTCAAGCACTTCGTCGACACCTTCGGCGGCGGCAAGAACCGCGACATGAGCTTCGAGCAGTTCTGGTCGAGCTTCGAGAACAAATACGCCGGCCGCGAGCTGACCTATACCGACGGCCGCGACACCCAGCTCGACATGAAGAACGCCTTCAAGGCCTATTACGACTCGATGAAGCTCAAGGACGGCGAGGCCGCGATCACCGACCCGGCCCAGCTCGCCGATTCCAAGGACCACCGCGGCGAGTTGATGCTGTACGCGAACAGCCTGATCGGCCTGCAGGAACAGGACATCATCAACAAGGACATCAGCAACGGCATGCGCGGCTTCGGCATCGTCAATCCGGGCGGCTTCGGCGAGCACTGGATCGACCTGCACGTGCCCGACCGCGACGGCAAGGGCGGCCGCGAGATCAACCTCAACCTGGAAATGAAGAACTCCGGCAACCGGGTCAACTTCGACTCCGGCCGCGAGTTCGTCACCGCCGACGGCCGCACCATTAAGCTCGGCGACGAAGTGCGCACGCGCCTGAACGGCCTCGACGGCAACCCGAACAACGAAGACGAGACCGACATCAACAACGCAGACACCAATCATTGGGAGAGCTACAGCCAGCGCATGGGCACGATCTATCACCTGTTCGCCAACTCCCAGCGCGACGGCGAGCTGTTCCTCGATGCGCGCGACGTGTTCGATTCGCGGGCGAAGGACCTCAACAACAATCCTTGGCGGAGTTGAGGGCCGAGAGAGTCGAATCTTTCAGCCTCTCGGCATTGAAGGAACGACCACTCCGATACGGCCAACCGCGAACGGCTTGCGGTTGGCTCGGTGATTGAGCGGTGGTCCTCTCTTACTCGACGCCGCTGCGCGCGAAAAGCTAAATCCCCCCTGCCCCCTTTTCCAAAGGGGGAATGATGCGAATGGGCGTGGGAGGGCGTGGCTTTCCGGCGAGGACAGTTGCCTCGGCAGAACGCGGCCAGTCCTTTCCCGAGCGCCCACGCCTCTCACATCGGCGCACACCGATGCCCTCCTTCGAAAAAAGGGTTAGGGGGATTTGCTCTGCTCTCCAACGACCGGCGCCCCAAGACAACACGCCCCTCACCTTGGCGCCGCCACCCCACGGTGGTAGCGTCGCCAGCGCAGTCCGCAGCCGTCCGTCGCGGGGTTCCGCGACCTCATCGCTTGGGGAATCGATGCGCTACTCGCCCTTCCGGTCCGTCGTCGGTCTTTGCCTGATCGCCACCCTCGCCGCCTGCCAGCGCGCCGCACCACCGCCGCCGGCACCGGACGGCTACGACGAAAGCGCCGGCGCCGACGCGCGCCGGATCGAATCGGACCTGCGCTTTCTCGCCGACGATCTGCTCGAAGGCCGCGAGGCCGGCACACGCGGTTACGACCTGGCGGCGCTGTATGTCGCCGAACGCCTGCGCGCGATCGGGCTGCGCCCGGCCGGCGACGACGGCCGCTACTTCCAACGCGTGCCGCTGCTGCGCGCGAAACGCGTCGACGACGGCGGCTCGCTGGTGATCCGCCGCGACGGTGCCGCCACCGCCCTGAAGTTCCGCGAACAGTTCCTGCCGCAGCTCAATTTCGACCGTGGCGACGCGCGGGTGACCGCGGCGGCGGTGTTCGTCGGACAAGCGGTGCGTGCGCCGGAACTCAAGCAGGACGATTTCGCCGGCGTCGACCTGCGCGGCAAGATCGCGGTGCTGTTCCACGGCGCACCGCCGCGCTTCGATACCGACCGGCGCGCGTTCTACAGCTCGTTCAGGGAAAAATTCGCCGCGCTGGTCGAGCGCGGCGCGATCGGCGCGGTGATCGTGTCCACCGACGACGAAGAGAAGCGCCAGCCCTGGGCGCGCGGCGCCGAGAACTGGGCCCGCCCCGGCATGCGTCTGCGCGATGCCGACGGGCGCCCGCTCGATACCTTCCCGCAACTGCAGGTGATCGCCCAGGTCAGCGCGGCCAGCGCCGGCGCCCTGCTCGATGGCGGCGGCCATAATGCCGCGGCGCTGTTTCGCGATGCGCGCGAGGGCAAGCTGCGCGGCTTCGAGCTGTCGGGCACGATCGAACTGTCGGCGCAGACCCGCATCGAGCCGGCCGAATCGCGCAACGTGGTCGCGCTGTTGCCGGGCAGCGATGCCTCACTCAAGCGCGAGCACGTGCTGTTCAGTGCCCACCTCGACCATATCGGCATCGGCGCGCCGGTGCACGGCGATGCGATCTACAACGGCGCGCTCGACAATGCCTTGGGCGTGGCGATCATGCTCGAAGCCGCGCAGCAGCTCGCGCGCTCGAAGACCCCGCCGAAGCGTTCGCTGCTGTTCGTCGCGGTGACCGCCGAAGAGAAAGGCCTGCTCGGCGCGGAATGGTATGTGCGGCATCCGACCGTGCCGCGCGACTCGCTGGTCGCCAACGTCAACATGGACATGCCGGTGCTGTTGGTGCCGACCCGCGACGTGGTGCCGATCGGGGTCGAGCATTCCAGCCTGCAGGCGGTGCTGGACCGGGCCGCGGACGAAGTCGGGGTAAGCCTGTCGCCGGATCCCTCGCCGCAGGAAAGCGTGTTCATCCGCAGCGACCAGTTCGCTTTCATCCGCGCCGGCGTGCCGGCGGTGTATCTGACCGGCGGGGTGAAGGCGCAGCAGTCCGGCGTCGATGCCGGCAAATACCAACGTGATTTCCTGAGCGAGCGTTATCACCAACCCGGCGACGATACGAGCCAGCCGATCCAGTACGGCGACGCCGCGCGCCTGGCCCGGCTCAACGCCCGCATCGGCCAATCGATCGCCGACGCGCCGCAGCGGCCGAGCTGGAACGCCGGCGATTTCTTCGGCGAGCGCTTCGGCGGCCTCGATGCGGGCGCATCGTCGACCGGCGCCGCGGCAACGCGCTGAGCGCCGCCGCGCGCGCCGAGGCCGCGCGAACGCATGGCTATACTGCGGCGATGAACCAAGTCGCGATGAAGACGCTGGGCCTGCTCGGCGGCATGAGCTGGGAATCGACCCTGCCGTATTACCGGCTGATCAACGAAACCGTGCGCGAGCGCCTCGGCGGTCTGCATTCGGCCAAGCTGCTGCTGTACAGCGTCGATTTCGCCGAGGTCGAACGCCTGCAACATGCCGGCGACTGGGATGCGGCCGGCGTGCTGCTCGGCCAGGCCGCACGCTCGCTGCGCGACGGCGGCGCGCAGTTGCTGGTGATCTGCACCAACACCATGCACAAGGTCGCCGATGCGGTCGAAGCAGCGTCCGGCCTGCCGCTGCTGCACATCGCCGACCCGACCGGCGCGGCGATCCGCGCGGCAGGGTTGAGCCGGATCGGCCTGCTCGGCACGCGCTTCACCATGGAGCAGGATTTCTATCGCCAGCGTCTGGTCGATCGCCACGGCCTGGACGTGATCGTGCCCGACCCGGCCGGCCGCGAACTCGTCCACCGGGTGATCTACGAGGAGCTGTGCCTGGGACGTATCCGCGACGAGTCGCGCCAAGCCTATCGCGAGGTCATCGCCGGCCTGGTCGCGCGCGGCGCGCAGGGTGTGATCCTCGGCTGCACCGAGATCGGCCTGCTGATCGGCGCCGGCGATGTCGAGATCCCCTTGTTCGACACCACCGCCCTGCATGCGCGTGCGGCGGCACTGGCGGCGATCGAAAGCGCTTGAGGCAACGACGCGGCGCTCGTCCGGCGGCTTCGCTGGCCAGCAATACCATTCGCGGCGACACTGACCGCCGACCGACTCCGCGGAGCACGCCATGAACGACGATCGTCCGACCCCCGGCTGGTGGGGCCGCAATTGGAAGTGGGCGGTGCCGAGCGGTTGCCTGACCCTGATCCTGCTCGCCGGCCTGTTGCTGGTCGGCGTCATTGGCCTGGGCATCAAGGGCTTGTCGGGGGTGATGAAAGCCAGCGAACCGTACCGGCACGCCATCGCGTTGGCCGAAGGCAATGCCGAGGTCGTGGCCGCGCTCGGCACGCCGCTGCGCACCGGCAGCATGATCCAGGGCACGCTGAGCACCGAGAACGCGAGCGGCCTTGCCGACCTGTCGGTGCCGCTGACCGGCCCCAAGGGCGAGGCCCGGCTCTACATCAAGGGCGAACGCGAGGCCGATCGCTGGACTTATTCGCTGATCGAAGTGGCGATCGAAGGCAGCGGGCAACGCATCGATCTGCTGAAAGACGAAGGCGCGCCCGCCGAGCCCGCGCCGCCGGCCGCTCAACCCGATGCGGAACTCCAGGACGATCCCGACGCCGACCCAGAGGCCGCGCCCGCCGATAACGGCGACCTGGTCAGCGCGACGGCAACGGCAGGCCACGGAAGGATTTGACCGTACGCAGCACCAGGCTGGAGTTGATGTCGGCGCCGCCGGCCTGGTTGAGCAGACGATCGAGCAGGAAGCGCGACAGATGCTCGAGGTCGCGCACGACGATCTGCAGCAGATAGTCCATGTCGCCGGTCAGCGCGTAACAGGCCACGACCTCGTCCCAGGTTTCGACGAACTCGGCGAAGGCCGCGACCGCTTCGCTGTCGTGGCGGCCCAGGCGCACCCGCACGAAGGCCTGCAGGCCCAGGCCGAGGCGCTCGGGATCGACCTCGGCGCGGTAGCCGGAGATCACCCCTTCGCGTTCCAGGCGCTGGACCCGGCGCAGGCAGGCCGAAGCCGACAGGTGTACGCGCTCGGCCAGCTCGGCGTTGGTGAGGCGGCCGTCGCGCTGCAGTTCGGCGAGCAGGACAATGTCGGTACGGTCGAGTTCTACAGTGGCCACATTCAGCGCCCTCTTCGGCAATTACGCAACAATCTTGCGCCAATCAGGCTTTTGCGCGCAACAACGCAAGCTTATTGCGCCGCAGCGCGGTTAAAGTCATCTGGTCCCCGACTGTCCGGGACGTTCCAGGAGCCCCACGGCCATGACCCCCGCCACCCCGCAGCGCGTCGAACACCAGCTCACCGACAAGGGCTACGTGCCGGTCTATACGACCGCCGTGATCGAGCAGCCGTGGGCGTCGTATTCGAGCCAGGACCATGCGGTATGGGCGCAGTTGTTCGAGCGCCAGCAGCAGGTACTGGTCGGCCGGGCCAGCGACGAGTTCCTGACCGCGCAGCGGGCCATGCACATGAGCCCGCACCAGATCCCGAAGTTCGAGGACCTCAACCGCGTGCTGCGTGCGCACACCGGCTGGGAGCTGATCGGCGTCGAGGGCCTGTTGCCGGAACTGACCTTCTTCGACCACCTCGCCAACCGCCGTTTCCCGGTGACCTGGTGGATCCGCAAGCCCGAGCAGATCGATTACCTGGCCGAGCCAGACCTGTTTCACGACCTGTTCGGCCATGTGCCGCTGCTGATGAACCCGGTGTTCGCCGACTACATGGAGGCCTATGGCCGCGGCGGCGTCAAAGCGCACGGCATCAACCCCGAGGCGCTGGTCCATCTGACCCGGCTGTACTGGTACACGGTGGAATTCGGCCTGATCAAGCAGGCCGACGGCCTGCGCATCTACGGCAGCGGCATCGTCTCGTCGAAGAGCGAATCGATCCATTGCCTGGAGTCTCCCGCGCCCAACCGGATCGGCTTCGATCTGGAGCGGATCATGCGCACGCGTTACCGCATCGACACCTACCAGAAGACCTACTTCGTCATCGACAGCTTCGAGCAGTTGATGCGGGCGACCGAACCGGACTTCACCCCGATCTACGACCGCCTCGCCGCCCAGGACTCGATCCCGGCCGGCGACGTGCTCGCCACCGACACCGTCTTCCAGCGCGGCACCGGCGAGGGTTGGCTGGTCGACGGCGACGTGTGAGCGGGTAGCCGGGACGTGCCGCATGGCACGAAACTCAAAGGATAGGCGCGGCGTCCCACAGGGATTTCCTGCGGTCACAAGCCGCGACCGCGTCGTGTCGGTCTCGCTGCGTCAGCTCGAGTTTCCTGTAGGAGCGACGTGAGTCGCGACCACGGGACGCGCAAAGCCAACAAGGCAGATGTCACCCCTCGAAGCGGCGCACTTTCGCCAGGGTAGGAGCGGCGCAAGCCGCGACCGCGCTGTAACGGTCTCGCGGCGTCTCGTTGCCGCAAGATCAAGATCCAGATCAAACGCCAAAAGCTTCCGCCACTAAAGCGGCGGGTTACTTTCTTTTGTCATAAGCAACAAAAGAAAGCTAACCAAAGAAGTTGCTTTTCTTTGAATCAAGGGCCCGCGCGGTCGATGCCGACGCAGGGCTTTTTCATACGGGACATCCCTGTCCCGATGAAAAACGGTCCGCATCCATGCGGACCGCCCTCCGGGTCTTCTATTGCCTTCGCTAGTGCCTGACGGCGCACAGCAACGACAACAGCAAAACCGTTAGGGCAACGCCAACTCCTACTTAGCCGTTGCCGTTGCCGTTGCCGTTGCCGTTGCCGTTGCCGTTGCCGTTGCCGTTGCCGTGATTTTGATCTGCATTGCTGCTTTGCCGGTCAAGTGGAGACCCGGAGGGCGGCGCACAGGACGTGCGCCGTTTTCCGATAAGACAAGGATGTATTATCGGAAAATCACGGCGCGGGCATCGCACTCGTGGCCTGTGCCCTTGCAAGGAAAGCCCTTTTCTTTGGTTAGCTTTGACCGAAGGGAATCCAGACGGACTTTTGGGCTTAGCAAAAGAAAGTAACCCGCCGCTTTAGTGGCGGAAGCTTTTGGCGTTTGATCTTGATCTTTCTTGATAGATGCGCGGCAAGACCGAGGTAGCGCGGTCGCGGCTTGCGCCGCTCCTACCCTGCGACAGCGCACCGCTTCGGTGGATAACTTCGGCATTGTTGTCTTTGCGCCTGCTTGCGACCGAAGGAAATCCAGTAGGGCCTCGTTCCTCCCCCCTCGAAAGCAGGCCGCATCGATGAGCGACACCGGCGTTATCGCCTCTGCGTGTCCCTTGGTCGCGGCTCACGCCGCTCCTACAAAGGGCGGCAAGTACGTCGCGAGACCGAAGTGCCGCGGTCGCGACTCGCGTCGCTCCTACCCAAGAGCAGAGCACCCATCTAGCCGCAGCCATGCAGGAGCAGAGTTCAGCCGGCAACGGCCAACCGCTGTGCACCCGCAGCACGCGCCGCCGCGGTAGCCGCAAGCAACTGCCCAGCCAACTCCCGCGCCGCGCTGCGCAACTCCGGCACTGCGGTGATTTCCCACAGCTGCGCCCGCAGCAAGGGCCCGATGGCGTACAGACCGCGCACCGCGCCGCCCTTGGCATCGAGCACTTCAAACCGATCCGATACCTTCAGCCCCAACCCCAGCGGATCGGCCGCGACCAGACCCGATTCGCGCAGATGCGCGACCAGCGGATGGGTGGTGCGTTCGACGTCGGTATCGAGCCCGGTGGCGCGGATCAGCACGTCGTAGCGCTCGCTGTGCAGGGCAGTGCCGCCGCGTTCGCGGATCAGGGTCTCGACCGCATCGTCGCCGCGCCGCGCGCGCAGCAAGCGGCCGGCACGTACTTGCAGCTGACCGCTTTCGCGCAGGGCCTGCAGTTGTTCGGCCAGTTGCGGCGCGATGCGGTGGCGCACGACTTCCCAGTACGAACGCAGGTGACGCAGGAAACTCGCGCGTTGCGGCAGCGGCACCACGCGCCAGAAGCCCTGCAGGTGCGGACGCAGCGCGTCGACCAGGCTGCGCCAATCGTCGACCACCGGCGCCAGGGTGCGCAGGGCGCGCAAGACCTCGCGAGGGCTATGCGTGTGCAGCGCTTGCAGCACTGCCGGCGGCAAGGCGATCGGCGGCGGCGGGTAGTCACCATGCGCACGCGGCAGCAGGCCGTGCCGCGACAGGGCCACGATGGGGCCGCGATGGCCGCGACGTTGCAGAGTCGTCGTCACATCGGCCATGGTCAGGCCGGTGCCGACGATCAGCAATCGCGCATCCGGGGCGATCGCGTCGATCGCGCCGTCCTGCCACGGCCAGTTCAGATAACTGGGATGGATCGCCAGGCGCGGCCCGACCCCGGCCAAGGCTTGCGGCGGCAAGGCGCCGACCGCGAGCACGACGCGATCGCTGAGGAAATCGCTGCCATCGGCGAGGTGCACGCGAAAACCGGCCGAGGCGCGTTCGACCGCGATCGCTTCCTGGCGGATCTGGTTGAATGCCGCGGTGCTGCCGGCAACGGCGGTCTGCAGCTGCGCATGCAGGTATTCGCCGTAGGCCAGTCGCGGTAGATAACTGACCCGCGCACGGTCGCTGAGGTTGAGCCAGTCGGCGAAGGCGCCGGGTTGATCGGGCGTCGCACCGAGCTCGCTGGCGCGCACGTTGAGCAGATGTTCGGGCCGCGCTTCGCCGTAGGCCACGCCGCGGCTGTAACTGTCGGCTACGCCGATCAGGCACAGCTCCACGCCGGGCCCCGCCTGCCGCGCCAATTCGCTGGCGAGCGCACTGCCGCTGAAACCCGCTCCGACGATCGTGATCCGCATGAGGTGCTCCTGTCGCGAGACGATACCGAGGAGCTTCCGTTCTAGTGGATCGCCCGCGCCGATGCGTAAAACGCGGGTTACCGTTGCGTAAAGACGCGCGAACCATGTGGAACGTCGTCATGACGATCGGGTATGAGTGCGGACATCGAACTGCAATGGGGTTCGCAGCTTGGGTTCGATGGTTTCGCTTGTCTAACGTTGGGAGAAGTGAAGTCGAACCCTGCAGTCGTCGTTCCCGCGTAGACGGCTCCGCGCTACTTCGGCGGAGCCGAATACCCGGGGCTTTTATCGAGGCATGACGCTGAAGTCTCTGGGTCGCCGCCTTCCGCGGGGATGGCGACTGAAAGAGCCGTGGGAATACCTACCTACCGTCGTTCCCGCGTAGACGGGCTCTGCTTTACTTCGGCGGAGCCGAGTACCCCGGACTTCGCCGAAGCATGATTCTGAAGCCTCTGGATCACCGCCTTCGCGGTGATGACGACGGAAGGGAACGCGGGAAAACCTAGCTTCCGTCGTTCCCGCCAAACCGGGCTCCCCTCACTTCGCCTCGGCGAGCACCTTCGCCTTGCCGTACGGCTGGCCGCCCAACTTGCCGTGCTTGATCCAGTCCAGCTGCATGGCGAAATAGCCTTCGGCGACGCGGGTGTGCTGGCGTTCGCCCTTGGCGTCGACTTCGAAATCGAGGATGCCGTGATCGGCCTGCGGAAACAGCATGCTGGTGATCGGACGGCCTTCGCCGGCCAATCCGATCAGGCGTTTCTGGGTTTCGTCGGACGGCGCTTCGACGTCGGAACCGCCCAGGATCCACAGCTCCGGCACGGGCAGGCTGCGCAGCACCGGCATCGGGTCGTAGTCCCAGCTCACGTCGACGTCTTGCTTGGCCAACTCGGCCAACACTTCGGCGCGGGTGTGGTTGATCACCAGCCCGGTGTACTCGCCCTTGAGCGCCTTCCACCACGGCTGCGCGGCGTACTTGGCGCGCACCGCATCGAGTTCCTTCCAGCCTCGCTGGCCGTCGCTGGAGGCGATCAGGCCGGTCGCATCCGACACTTCGCGCGCCTTGGCCAGGGTCTGGGCATCGCCGAAGCCGGCGGCGCGCAGGTCCATCGCGACTTGGTCGCGGTCTTCGGCCAGCACGCCGTCGGCGAGGCCGAAGCCGACCACGACGAACTCGGCCTGCGGTTCCTTGCTCGCCGCCAGCGGCGCGACCCAACCGCCCTGGCTGCCGCCCTGGAAGCCGGTGCGGCCGGCGCGCGGCCCGGCCAGACGCTTGGCTTCGCGCAACGCCGCGGCGGCGTCGTCGGAGAGTTGGTAGAAGTTCTGGTTGTACTTGCCGGTGGAACCGCCGGTGCCGCGCTTGTCGTAGACGAACACGCCGACGCCGTTGGCCGGGAACAGGTTCTGCAGGTGATACATGTCGACGCCGGAGTAGTTCTCCGAGCCGTGCACCAGCACCACCAGCGGCACCGGGCCTTCGCCGGGCGGCAACACCAGGCGGCCGCGCAGGTCGACGCCGTTGCCCTTGAAGCGGGTTTCGGTGACGTCGAATTTCAGCTTGCGTCCGTCATGGCCGGCGTAACGGATGCGGCCGTCGGCGCAATCGCCGAACGACACCGCCACGCCGTCGGCCTGATCGGTCCAGCCGCGCGTGCTGGTCCAGGCGCCGTCCTTGTACACCAGCTTGCCGGTGCTGCCGTCGAGCAGGCGCCAGCGCAACACGCCGGCGGCGCTGGTGCGGGCGACATCGACCACGCGATCGTCGTCGAGCCGATAGGCGCCGGTGTGGCATTGCGCCTGCGCCGCGGCCGGGTCGGGCGCTTTGGCCGCGGGTTCGGCGGCGAGGGCGCTACCACTCGCCAACAGCGCGATCGGCAGGACGTGGCGGTACAGGATGGATCGGTTCATGAGCGTTGCCGTTTCGGTGAAGAGTGATGGTGAGATGCGCCGTTCGCTCTTTCGGTTGCAGGTCCCTCGGCGGCATTCGGCTCAACCGTCGACACTTTCTTTTTGCCGCGTGCTGTGATCGCCTCGCCCGCACTGCGATCCGGGCCACGGCGATGGCAAAACCTCATGCGATGCCGCGCGTCGCGTTCGTCGCGACCGCCGCCGCGGCCGGCTTCCAGCGCCGGTCGAGCCAGACCTTGGCGCCGACTGCGACCACCAAGGGGCCGAACCAGGCCGCGTAGTGCAGGGCGACGCCGTCGATCGCCGGCAGCAGGCGCGGCAGGCCGATGCCGAGAAAGGCGACGTGGGTGGCGATGCCGTTGCCGAGCATCGCGGTGTAGTGCTCGATCAGCCACCAGCGCGGACGTTGCGCCAGACGGTCGCGACGCCAGCGTTTGTGCAGCAGGTCGGCGCCGATGAACAAGCCGATGCTGGAGAAGCCGCTCAACAGCGGCGCGCCGACCTTGAGGCCGAGCGCCAGGATCGCCGCACCCGACAGCAGCGACAGCGCGGCCAGGGCGACATAGACCGGGCCGGTGTAGCGCACGACGTCGCGCTTGTCGCGGATCGCCCGCCAACTGGTCCACACGCCGGTGGCGGTGATCACCAGCAGATAGCCCAGGAAAGCCGCGGTGATCGGCTGGCCGCCCTGCCACTTGTGCCACGCCATCGGCACGCCGGTGACGAGAATGCCGGTCATCGCGATCAGGAAGACCTGGCCGGCGCGCCGATGCAACGGGCCGCCTTTGCGGGCCAGGCCCGCGGTCCAGAAGCCGATCAGCGCCAGGCAGCCGATCGCGATGTGCAGGTATTTGATCCATTCGTAGGCCGATGCCATGGCGCTGTCTCCTCGCGTCCGGCGCGGTTACCGGGTGAGGCCATGGTGGTCGCGGGCGGCCGCGACAGCAGGGCCCAGGAGTCAGGACTTCACCCTGCCGGAAGTCACTTTCTGCGCCGCGGCCATTGCCACCGCACACGCCCACGCGCAGCATCCCGGCATGCCTGCCGCCCTGCGCGTGATCTTCCAAGCCATCAACCTGCCCGCCGTGCTGACCTGGCTGGCGGTGGCCCTGTCGCTGCGCCACGACGGCACCCGCGACCAAGTCGCACAGTGGGCGGCAATGGTCGGCTTCCTGCTGAGCTTTCTCGCCAGCGACCTGATCCCGTCCTCGCGCCCGCGCCGGAAGCTGGCGCTGTTCGCGGTCGAGACGCTGTGCGCGCTGGCGGTGTGCTGGCTCGCGCCCAAGGGCGGCACCTCGCCGGCCTTGCTGGTGGTGCTGATCGCCCACCTCGCCCTGGTCTATCCGCCGCGGCCGGTGTTGATCGTGGCGCTGCTGTTGAACCTGGCGCTGTACCTGATCATGCGCAATGCCGGGCACAGCGCGCCGCTGGTGGTGACTCTGATCTTCGCCGGCTTCCAGGGCTTCGCGGCGATGGTCGCCCACTACGCACGCAGCGCCGAACACACCCGCGACCAGCTCGCCCTGGTCAATGCCGACCTGCTCGCCACGCGGGCCTTGCTGGCCGACAGCGCGCGCGACGCCGAACGCCTGCGGGTGGCGCGCGAACTGCACGACGTCGCCGGCCACAAGCTCACCGCGATGATGTTGAACCTGCGCGCGCTCGCCGCCGAGCCCGACCTCGGCCAACGCTATGAAGTGCAGCTGGCGCAGCAACTGGCCGGCGAATTGCTCGGCGACATCCGCAACGTAGTCCAGGCGCTGCGCGACTCGCGCGGCCTCGACCTCGCCACCGCCCTGCGCGCCCTCGCCGCGCCGATGCCGAGGCCGGCATTGGAGTTGGACATCGACGAGCGTATCCACCTGACCGACCCCGCGCTTGCCGAGACCTTGCTGCGGCTGGTCCAGGAAGCGCTGACCAACAGCGCGCGCCACGCCGATGCCGAACGCGTGTGGGTCTCGATCCAGCGCGACAGCGAGCACTTGCAGGTGCGCGTGGAAGACGACGGCCGAGTGCGCGGCACGCTGCGCGAAGGCAACGGCCTGGCCGGCATGCGCGAGCGCATCGTCGCCGCCGGCGGCAGCCTGAGCTTCGCCCGCAACGAGCGCGGCGCGATGCGCATCGACGCGAGGCTGCCGGGATGAGCGAACCCCTGCGCATCGCCCTTGCCGACGACCAGATGCTGGTGCGCGCCGGCTTGCGTGCCCTGCTCGAACGCCTGGGCCTGAGCATCGCCTTCGAGGCCGACGACGGCCAGGCCCTGCTCGACCGCCTCGCCGAGACCCCGGTCGACGTGATCCTCAGCGACATCCGCATGCCCGGCCTCGACGGCATCGACGCCCTGCTGCGCCTGCGCGCACGCGGCGACCGCACCCCGGTCCTGTTGCTGACCACCTTCGACGACAGCGAGCTGCTGCTGCGCGCCACCGAGGCCGGCGCGCAGGGCTTCCTGCTCAAGGACGCGGCCCCGGAAGACCTGCGCGATGCGATCGTGCGGGTCGCCGCCGGCGAAGTGCTGCTGCAACCGGTCAGCACCGAACCGGTGCGCGCGCGTTACCGCTACCACGCCGACGATGCCCCGCGCGCCTTATTCACCGAGCGCGAGGTGTCGGTATTGCGACTGATGGCCGGCGGCTACTCCAACAAGGAAATCGCCCGCGCCATGTTCTTGGCCGAGGGCACGGTCAAGAACTACGTCTCGGTGATCCTGGACAAACTCGACACCCGCGACCGCACCCGCGCGGTGCTGAAGGCGATCACGCTGCGGGTGATTTAGGGGCCGGGAATCGGGAATCGGGAATCGTAGAAGCGCATCACGAGCACATAAGGTCGGCAAGCGCTTTCGAGTAGGAGCGGCGCAGACCTTGACCGTCTGTATGTAGTTGCCGTTGCCGTTGCCGTTGCCGTTGCCGTTGCCGTTGCCGTTGCCGTTGCCGTGATGAGCTTGGCGCAGTACCGACTTCGCGAGAACACCTGGAGACCCGGAGGGCGCCGCACAGGACGTGCGGCGTTTTCCGATAAGACAGGGACGTCTTATCGGA
>NZ_JBQEOE010000017.1:37192-76575 GCF_052045105.1 Lysobacter sp. 22409
CGCAGGGGAGCTTCGTCAAGGAAGGCCTTTTCTTTGGTTAGCTTTCTTTTGGGCCAGCAAAAGAAAGTAACCCGGCCGCGATAGCGGACGGAAGCCTTGCTCTTGATTCAAGGGAACGCTGGAAGCCGGCAGGACGTGGTCGCGACTTGCGTCGCTCCTACCCGGGACTCCAGTCGGAAGCGGCGTGAGATCAGGGCGTCGTGGTCGCCGCTTCAAAGAGTAGGAGCGGCGCAAGCCGCGACCGCCGAAACTCGATTACGACGGCCCCTGCTGTGCCTCGACCTGCACAGCGATTGCGCCTGTTGGCCGGAGGCTTCTCCTCCACCGGGGTCGCGGCTTGCGCCGCTCCTAACGGGGTCGAACGAACTATTTCGGCTCGGATGTCACACGCTGACACCCTGGATCGTCGAACCGGTATAAGCCACTCAATCCCCACCGGAGAACGCCCATGAGCACCACCGCCCCGATCAAGTACGAACGCGAGATTCCCGAGATCCTGGCCCAGCTCGGCCAAGTCGAGGCCGCCGTCGCCGGCCTGGGCCTGGCCAAGCCGATCTATCACCTGATCAAGCTGCGCGCCTCGCAGATCAACGGCTGCGCCTTCTGCGTCAAGATGCATCTGCGCGAGGCCCGCGCCGACGGCGAAAGCAACGATCGCCTCGACCGCCTGGTGGTCTGGCGCCACGTCGCCGACTTCAGCGCCGCCGAGCGCGCCGCCCTGGCCTGGACCGAAGCCCTGACCACGCTCGACGAGCGCACCGACTACGGCGCGTTGCGCGAAGCCCTGCGCGAGCATTACAGCGAGCAGCTGATCGGCGCGATTTCCGCGGCGGCGGCGATGATCAATCTGTGGAACCGGTTGCAGGTGTCCAAGCACTGAAGGCCGCGATCCCGCGCATACTCGCCACCCCCATCGCCGCAAGACGCGGGCGGGCAGCGCCCGCCCCACGAACCGACTCATGAACGCTTCCGACGACTCCCAACTGTTCGCGCAATCGGCGCCGATGCTGATCGGTCTGGCCTATCGCATCCTCGGCTCGCGCGCCGACGCCGAAGACGCGGTCCAGGACACCTTCCTGAAATGGCAGGACGCCGACCGCAGCGGCATCGACAACCCCGGCGCCTGGCTGACCACCGCCTGCACCCGTCGCTGCATCGACCTGCTGCGTTCGGCCCACCGCACCCGCGTCGACTACATCGGCTCCTGGCTGCCCGAGCCGATCCAGACCGCCGCGGCCGAGCGTCCCGACGAACAGCTGTCGCTGGCCTCGTCGCTATCGACCGCGTTCCTGCTGTTGCTCGAACGGTTGACCCCGAAGGAGCGTGCGGCCTATCTGCTGTACGAGATCTTCGAGCAGTCCTACGCCGACGTCGCCCGCACCCTCGAGATCGAGGAGGCCGCCTGCCGCAAGCTGGTGCAGCGCGCGCGCGCCAACGTCGAACAGGAGAAAGTCCGCCACGTCACCCCGGCCGAGCAGCAGGACCAGTTGCTGGCCGCGTTCGAGACCGCATTGACCGAGGGCCGCACCGCGCCCCTGGCAGCCTTGCTGTCCGAACAGATCACCCTGCGCGCCGACGGTGGCGGCAAGGTCACCGCTGCGGCCGAAGCCCTGCATGGCCACGACGCGGTGCTGGGTTTCATCGAACGCATCCTGCACCCGGCCTGCCGCAACGACCGCTGGACCTTCGTCGACCTCAACGGCTCGCGTGGCGTGATCCTCGAACGCGAGGGCCGCATCGAAGCGGCGGTGAGCTTCGGCTACGACGAAGACGACCGCCTGCGCGACATCTTCATCATGCGCAACCCCGACAAGCTGGCGCGGTTGGAGGCGGTGAAGATTCGTTGAGGGTTCGGGAATCGGGAATCGGGAATCGGGAATCGGGAACAGCAAATCCCCCCTGCCCCCCTTTTTCAAAGGGGGGATGCCCGTCGGCCTCGACGAATCGCTATACCCTCGATGACCTAGCCAGCTTGTCCGGCTGAAGCCACGGGTTGCTCCCTCAACAAAGCCGCGTGCTGTTCCCCCCTTTGAAAAAGGGGGCAGGGGGATTTGCTCTAGCTCCGCACGGCGATCCCATCACCCCGAATCCGTCGCCGCAACGCCGACCGAGCGCAGATAGGCGTCGAGGCCGCGTTCGCGGGTGTCGACGAAACTCTCGCCGGTCGCCGCGTATTCGACGATGCGGTCCGGGCGGAAGCTGCGGAAATCGGTGCGCAAGCGGCACCAGGCGCCCAAGGTCCAACTGCCGCCCCAGAACGACAGACACAGCGGTTCGATCTCGCGCGCGCTGGCACGCGCCTCGCCGTCGCGGTAGACCACGCGCAGCACACGTTGTTCGAGCACCGCGCCGTGCAGGGCGTCGATCAGGCCGCTGGCCTCGATGCGGTTATCCAGCTGCGGGGCGAAGATGCGGGTGCGGGCGCTGCGGGCGCGCAGTTCCGGCGGCAGCACCGCTTCGATCTTGAGCAAGGCGGCGGTCGCGCCGCGGCCGAGGCGCTCGCCGCCGAAGGCGCGCACGAAACGCGTGCCGACCACCAGGGCTTCGAGCTCGTCGGGATTGAACATCAGCGGCGGGATGTCCGCGCCCTTGCGCAGCAGATAGCCAACCCCGGCCTCGCCCTCGATCGGCACGCCGGAGCGCTGCAGGTCGGCGACGTCGCGGTAGACCGTGCGCAGCGATACTTCCAGGGTCTGCGCCAGTTGCTGGGCGGTAATCGCATGGCGGCGTCCGCGCAGGGCATGGATCAGCAGGAACAGGCGGTCGGCGCGGCGCATCCGGCATGATCCCGCGCCGCCGCGCCAGGCTCAAGCGGCGGCGCGGGGTTAGCGGTTCGTCCGTCGCTGCCGGCGTTCATGCCCGCAGCTCCGAACGCGCAGTAGGCGCCAGCCGCAGCAGCTGCGGCGCCCGCCTGAGGTCGCCGAGCATCGCGTCGGCCAGCAGCGCGCGCCAACGCGGGTCGCCGTCCAGGGCGGCGAAGTGAGCGCGCTGCGCGGCTTCGTCGGCATAACCGGCGAACCAGACCAGCACTCGCTCGCCCTCGCGCACCGGCAGGCGTGGGTAACCGTTCGGCGACGGGTCGCTGACATAGGTCGCGAGCAATTCGGCGCCGCCGGCGCCGAGCAAGGGCACGAAGCGCTGCTCGAACAGCTCGCCGAAGCCGTCCTCGGCCGGCGCGCCCAGTTCGCAGATGCCGATTACGACCACGCCCTCGCCGCGCGCGGTGCTGCCTGCCGGCGCGCGGGCACTCGGCGCAACCGCGAACCCCGAGCCCGGCCGCAACGGCCGCAGCATCAGCACGTCGTCGTTGTCGAGCAGGGTCGCGTTGGCCGCCTCGCGATGGCGCTTCCAGATCGGCCCGCCGTAGAAAGCGTCGAGCGAAGCGGCCCGCAAGGCGTGATTGGGAAAGCCGCGCACCCAGGTGTAGCGGTCGGTCTGGTCGAGGTCGCGGAACTGCGCGATGACGTGCATGCCCACCGCCTCCTGCGATTCGACGAACTCGCGCTCGAACAGCTCAATCAGATCGTCGCGACGGCCCGGCTGCATCCGGTATTGGCGCAGCTCGATCACCGCGTCCTCGTGCAGCAGGCGGCCGTGCTCGTCGCTGCGGTGCATCCACATATGCCAGTTGGTTTCCCAGCTGGCGCCGCCGTCGACCGAGAATTCCTGATGCCAATGCGCGGTGTTGGCACTGATGTCGCTCCACACGAACTTGGCCAACACCGGCCGGCCTTCGTGTTCGAGTTCGCCATAGAACACGCCGACCCCGTTCTCGTAGCCGCCGACCACCGGCGGTTCGAGCACGCCGTCGTGGCTGCCGGCCCAATAGATGCTCCATTGCCGGCGTTCCAGGTTGAACAGGCGCAGGGTCATGCCCTGGAAGCCGTCCTCGGCGCCGGGACGGCCCCAGTCGGAGACGAAGGCGTCGACATTGCCGAGCCCGCCGAGCACCGGCGCGCAGGTCTGGGTGGCCAGAAAGATCTGCCAATCGTCGGAGCCGGCCAGACGCTCGCGCAGGCGTTCGTTGTGGACCTGCCAGCGGCCGTGCAGGAAATCGAAGTCGTGGCGGCCGTCGCCGGCCGTGCTCGTATCGTTCATCGCTCGAACCCTCGAAAGCAAACTCAAGCCTGCCGCGTCATCCACATGACCCAGTTGGTTTCCCAGGTGCGGCCCTCATCGGCCGACAAGGCCTGTTCCCAGCGCACGCTGTCGGCGGTGATCTCCGACCAGGTCGCGCGCGAGGGCAGCATCCGGCCTTCGTGCGCCTCCAGTCCATGGAACACGCCGACGCCGTCGCGGAAACCGCCGCTCAGCGGCGCTTCCAGCACGCCGTCGCGGTCGCTGGCCCAGTACACCTGCCATAGCTTGGTCGCCGGCTGGTACAGGCGCAGGGCGAAGCCTTCGATGCCGCCGCCCCAGGCGGTGAGGTAGCGGTCGACGCTGCCTAGCCCGCCCAGGATGGGCCGGCATTCGTCGGTGGCGTCGAACTCGATCCAGTCGTCGCTGCCGACCAGGCGCTTGGCCAGGCGTCGGTTCTTGACCTGCCAGCGGCCGTGATAGAAGTCGAAATCGTGGCGGCCGTCGTGGTCGGGCGCGGTCGGGCCGCCGCCGGCGGGCGCCGCCGCGGCCTCGGCGAACGGCGCGGCCTGCAGCACCGAACTCATCGCCGCGAGCTGCGCGCTCGCCCCCAACTGCAGGATCAATCGTCGTTGCCGGTCCATCTCGCGCTTCCCCCGTGGCCGCGTCGGGCCAGGCCGTGCCGATCGCACGCCGTCACTGTGCGCGGGGGCTGCTGCCAGCCTGCTGTCAGCAGGGCGGGGGGAAGGGCGAAAGCGCAAGCAAGGGCAAATCCCCCCTGCCCCCCTTTTTCAAAGGGGGGAGTACTTCGGGGTGTTTCGATCGGATCGGGCGGATGACACGAGCCGATCAGCACGCCTTGAATCGACCGCGCTTGCGAGTCGGCCAGGAACCGCTCCCGCACTCCATTCCCCCCTTTGAAAAAGGGGGGCAGGGGGATTTGCTGTTGCTGTTGCTGTTGCTGTTGCTGTTGCTGTTGCTGTTGCTGTTGCCGTTGCTCCGGCCCCAACAGCCCCCTCAAACCACCGGGGCCGCCGGAAACACCACCCGCACCTCGAAGCCGCGCCCCGGGCCGCGCGGGTCGTCGGCGCTGCGCTCCAGGCCTTCGCCGCATTCGATGCGGGCGCCGTGGGTCTGGGCGATGCGGGCGACCAGCGACAGGCCGATGCCGCTACCGCCATCGGGGCTGCCCGGGGCGCGGTAGAAGCGGTCGAAGATGCGCTGGCAATCGTCGACCGCGACCCCGGGGCCGTTGTCGGCGACGCACAGCGCCACCGCGCCGTCGCCATCGGCGTGGCAGGACACCGCGATGGTGCCGTCGGCGCCGGCATGGCGCACCGCGTTGTCGATCAGATTGCGCAGCAGGATGCCGAGCTGGTCGACGTCGCCGAGCAAACGGGTCGGCTCGGCACGCAGGCTGATGCGTTGGCGGCGTTCGCGCGCCAGGGTCTCGAAGTCGCGGATCACCAGCACGATCAGGTCGGACAGGTCCAAGGGCGCCAGCCGCACCGATTCCTCGCCGGCATCGAGCCGGGCCAGGTCGAGCAGCTGTTCGGACAGGCGTGCGCTGCGCTGCACGCCGGCGCGCAAGCGCAGCAACGCGGCGTTCTTTTCTTCCAGGGTGTCGGCACGCAGGGCCAGCTCGGCATGGGTGCTGAGCACCGCCAACGGCGTGCGCAGTTCGTGGGCGGCGTCGGCGATGAAGCGGCGCTCGTGCTGGACCGCGGTGTCGACGCGTTCGAGCTGGCTGTTGAAGGCGTCGACCAGGGGCCGGAATTCGTTCGGCAGCTCGGCACTCGGCAGCGGCGTCAGGTCGAGCGGCGGGCGCTGGCGCAAGGTGTCGCGCAAGGTCGTCAGCGGCCGCAGCGAGCGGCCGATCACCATCCACATCGCCAGGCCGAACACCACCAGGATCAGCGCCGCGGCCAACAGGCTGCCGAGGATCCAGCCCTGCAGCTCCTGGATCGCCATCTGCTTGGTACGGCCGACCTGCACCACCAGGCCGCGCTGGCGGTCGGTGAGGCTGTAGACCTGCCAGCGCTCGCCATGGATCTCGCGGCGGGCGAAGCCGTCGCGGAAATCCGGCTTCAACGGTTCCAGCGGCGCGGCCGCCGAATACACCACGTTGCGGCCCTGCGCCCACACCTGGAAGCTCATCTTGCGATCGGCGGCGACCGGCACGGTGACGCGCTTGGGATCGCGCGAGGGCAAGCGCTCCAAGCCTTCCGGCATCGACGCCAGCACCTGCTCGGCGATCTCGCGCAGCGAGTTGTCGAGAAAGCCGGTGTGTTCGCGGCCGAGCTGCCAGATCTGGCAGCCCATCCATACGAACCAGGCCAGCAGCACGCTCTTGATCAGGACGAAGGTCAGGCGCCAGCGCAACGAGCGCGTGCCGCGGCAACGTTTGTCGGCGACCGCCGCGGGCGCGGCCGGCGCAGGCGTAGCGGGTGCAGGCGCAGCGGGCGCGCTCATGCCGCCCCCGCGCCGACGCGATAGCCGTAGCCGTGCACGGTCACGATCAGGTGTTCGCCGAGCTTGCGCCGCAGCTGGTGCACGTACACCGCGATGGTGTTGCTTTCGATGGTGCCGGAGCTGCCGTACACGGCTTCCTCGAGTTGCTCGCGGGTGACCACCCGGCCCTGGCGTTCGAGCAACAGCATCAGGGTGCGGAACTCGTGCCCGCTCAGCGCAACCGGCTCGCCGTCGCGGGTGACCAGGCGCCGCGCCGGGTCGAGCACCACCGTGCCGCAGCTCAGCACCGGCGAGACCCGGCCCTGGCTGCGCCGCATCACCGCGCGCAGACGCGCACACAACTCGTCGAGCTGGAAAGGTTTGACGATGTAGTCGTCGGCGCCGGCATCGAGCCCGGCGATGCGTTCGCTGAGCTTGTCGCGCGCGGTCACGATCAACACCGGGGTGGCGTCGTAACGGCCGCGCAGGGTCGCCAGCACGCCCAGGCCGCTGCCGCCGGGCAGGCCGAGATCGAGCAGGACCGCGTCGAAGTCGTGATCGACCAGGGCGGTCTTCGCCAACGGCGCATCGGCGACCCAATCGACGCGCCAACCGTCGTGTATCAGGCCTGCGCGCACCGCCTCGGCGAGCATCGCGTCGTCTTCCACCAGCAGGATGTTCATGCCTCGCCTTGCGTCACCTTGTCGCATCGCCGGCCGCACAGTGCGCCGGCACGATTAAAAACTTCTTAAAAGCGGGCGCGCAGGATGCGCTGCATCCCGTGCATCCCGGTCAGGAGCCTCGCCATGCTCGCCCCGCCGTTCTTCGCCGCCGCTGTCGGCGCCTCGCGCGCACCGCTGCCGACGATGCTACCCCCGCCGGCGCGGATCGACGCGCCCGCGTCGTCGCCGCCGCCGCGGCGACGACGACGCAGCGCCGATGCCCCTGCCCGTACCGCCTCCTCCCCCTCCCGGAATCCACCGCCCATGAAGCCCCAGCTTGCCGCCCCCGACCCGTCCGCCCTCGCGCCCAGGACCTTGGCCGGTCTGGTGGTCCGCCCGGTGGTCCGCGAAGACGCCGCCGTGCTGATCGAGCTGTGCAACGAACACGCCGAGCAGCTCGCCCTGGAACGCCGGCCCTACGGCCCGCCGCGCAGCGATGCGCTGGAGTTGATGGAAGTGCTGTTCGAGCCGCCGTTCGGCGCCTGGGCCTGGATCGCCGAGGTCGACGGCCTGCACGTCGGCTACGCCAGCGCCACCGCCGGCTTCTCGATGCTCGAACGCGCCTATTGCCTGCAGCTCGACGACCCCTACCTGCGCGCGCCCTGGCGCGATCGCGGCATCGAGGCCGAGTTGTTCCGCCAGGCGCTGGATGCGGCTCGCCGCTTCGGCTGCCTCAACCTGCAATGCCAGTCGCCGGTCTGGAGCGATGCCGCGCGCGGTGCCGACGCCCCGGTGCGCGCGTTGCGCATGGACGCGATGCGCTACGTAGTGCGGATGGACAGCGAGACCGCCGAAGCCTGAGCCTCGAACGCGGATCCGCTGCCCCCTCAGGCGGACCGCGGCTCGCGCTCGAACAGATCCGACTGAACGGCGCCGTCCTCGTCTTCGGCGAAACCCGACAGGCCGACGCCGACCAGCCGGAACAGGGTCTGCGCCGGCAGCTCGACCCGCGCGCGCAGCGCGCAGGCGATGTCGGCCAGTTCGGCCTCGTCGGCGGGCGGATGCGCCGCGGTCAGGCTGCGGGTGAGGATGCGGAAGTCGGCGGTCTTGAGTTTCAACACCACGGTCCGCGCGACTCGCCCCGGGCTGCGCTGCAGTTCGCGCTGATAGCCGGCCCAGGTCTTGCCGGCGAGGCGGCGGATGTCGGCCTCGACCTGCTCCAGCGGCAGGTCGCGCTCGAAGGTGTCCTCCGAGGACACCTGCAGGGTCGGCCGCTCCGGCTCGACCGCGTTGTGGTCGATGCCGAGCGAGAGTTCGTGCAAGCGCCGGCCCCAGCGGCCGAAGCGCTGTTCCAGAGCGACTGCGCCGAGTGCGCGCAAGTCGGCGACCACGCTGACGCCGAGTTCGGCGAGCTTGGCCTCCATGACCTTGCCGACCCCGGGCAGGCGCCCGACCGGCAGCGGCGCCAGGAAGGCCTCGACCTGATGCGGGCGGATCACGAACAGGCCGTCGGGCTTGTTCCAGTCGGAGGCGATCTTGGCCAGGAACTTGTTCGAAGCCACCCCGGCCGATGCGGTCAGCTGGGTCTCCTCGCGGATCGCCGCGCGAATCGCCTCGGCGGTCGCGGTCGCCGACGGCAGTCCGGTCTTGGTGGTGGTGACGTCGAGATAGGCCTCGTCGAGCGACAAGGGTTCGATCAGGTCGGTGTGACGGGCGAAGATCTCGCGCACCTGGCGCGAGACCGCCTTGTAGCGCACGAAGTCCGGCGGCACGAACACCGCCTGCGGGCACAGGCGTTCGGCGCGCACCGCCGGCATCGCCGAGCGCACGCCGAACTTGCGCGCCTCATAACTGGCCGCGCACACCACCGAACGCGCGCCGCGCCAGGCCACCACGACCGGCTGGCCGCGCAATTCCGGCGCATCGCGCTGCTCCACCGACGCGTAGAACGCGTCCATGTCGACGTGCAGGACTTTGCGGCTGGGCGCGGATTCGGACACGGCACCGGGGCAGACGGACGAACGCGCCATGGTAGCGCTTCGCCGCCTGCCTGCTTGCGCCGTGTCGGGCGCTTATCCGCATGAATCGGTTCCAGCGCGCGACGCCGACGCCGCGACGCTCAGAGCGGCTGGTACAGCACTTCCAGCTGATCGACGCTGTTGAGGCCGGCGCCGTAGGTGCCGTCGCCGCGATCGACCTGCCCGGCGTTCGGCAGCGCGTTGACCAACGCAGCGAAAGCGTCCGGGACATTGTCCTGCCACAGCTCGATCTGGCCGACGATGGATTGATTCTCCGGGAAGCCGGCCAGCAACGCGGTCACGGTGGGCACATCGGCGGCGGTGAACTGCTGATCCTGGTCGTTCACCATCACCAGATGGATGCCGATGACCTCGGTGGCATCGACATTGCTGGCGACGATGCCGATGCAGGAAGTGAAGTTGCCGAACTGCACCGTCGGCACGGGCTGGCCGTTGACCGGCAGAATCGCCTGCGCGCTGGCCCATTCGCATTCGCCGATGTTAAGCGGGGTGAAGCAACGAGCGATCTGATAAGGCATCTGAAGTCTCCTGTGGGTGGGACGCAGCGGATGCAGCGCCGGAGTTCCTTCTAGCGGCCCCGACCGCGGTGCGATATGCGGACGCGGTCCGCAGCGCGGCATCGTGTCGGCTCCGGCATCGCAAAGGCTTTGGCATCGCGTTGGATCCGGCGCGCAAACGCCGCCTGCGTCGCGGATCGCCCTGCGCACCGCCATCGCCGCTTCACGGCCATGCGCCGGCCGCGTTCTGGCGGACATGACTATCTCTCTACGCACAGACGCCGACGAAGCGGCCATCGAGTCGCATCCCTGCTTCGCCGGCCTGCCGGAACCGGAATCGGTCGAGTTCGAAGTCCTGTGCCGGTTCTGTGAAGCGCACCGGGTCGAAGTGCTGTCGTCGCTGCCCTGGGTCGCGGCCGAGGTCGCCGCGCTCGAAGGCTTCGACGCCATGCTGCGGCTGGTGCGCCGCCACGGCGGCCGCCGGCTGTACCTGTCGCGCAGCCGCAAGGCCTGCTCGACCCGGCTCGGAGTGGAGCTGGACGCCCCCACCCACCGCCGCCTGCTCGAGCGCGCCAGCGCCGCCGGCACCATCGAGATCCCTTCGGCCTGGGGCGTGTTCGTCGGCCTGCGCCGGGTCGGCATCCGCGCCGCGGTGCGTGCCGGCCGCAGCCAGCGCGAGGTCGCCCAGACCTTCGGCGTGACCGAGCGCCATCTGCGCCGCGAAGCCGACAGCCTGCGTCCGGACTGACGTCGCCGCGCCTGATTGCGGCCCGCCTCATGCGCCCCGCCTGAATATGGGGCCCCGGCCGGACTGCGCCGCGCGCACGGCATCGGCGACAATGGCGGCCCTCGCCGCCACCGTCCCCGCCATGTCCGCCACCTCCCCCGTTCCCAGCAGCATTTCCCTGACCCGCTACCTGATCGAAGAACAGCGCGCCGGACGCATCAACCCCGACCTGCGCCTGCTGATCGAAGTCGTCGCCCGCGCCTGCAAGACCATCTCCATCGCAGTCGGCAAGGGCGCGCTCGGCGGCGTGCTCGGCGAAGCCGGCACCCCCGGCGAAGCCAGCATGAACATCCAGGGCGAGGCACAGAAGAAGCTCGACGTGCTCAGCAACGAGATCCTGCTCGAAGCCAACGCCTGGGGCGGCCACCTCGCCGGCCTGGCCTCGGAAGAGATGGACACCTCGCACCCGATCCCGGACGTCTACCCGCGCGGCAACTACCTGCTGCTGTTCGATCCCCTCGACGGCTCGTCCAACATCGACGTCAACATCTCGGTCGGCACCATCTTCTCGGTGCTGCGCTGCCCGGACGGCGTGACCCAGGCCGCCGACAAGGACTTCCTCCAGGCCGGCACCGAACAGGTCTGCGCCGGCTACACCACCTACGGCCCGAGCACGATGCTGGTGCTGACCATCGGCAACGGCACCCATGCCTTCACCCTCGACCGCGAAGTCGGCAGCTTCGTGATGACCACGCGCAACATGACCATTCCCGAGGAAACCAAGGAATTCGCGGTCAACATGTCCAACCAGCGCCATTGGCAGCCGCCGATGCAGGCCTACGTGGCCGATCTGCTGGCCGGCAAGGAAGGCCCGCGCGGCAAGGACTTCAACATGCGCTGGGTCGCCTCGATGGTCGCCGACGTGCACCGCATCCTGACCCGCGGCGGCATTTTCAGCTATCCGCTCGACGCCAAGTGCGCCGACAAGGGCGGCAAGCTGCGCCTGATGTACGAAGCCAACCCGATGAGCTTCCTGGTCGAACAGGCCGGCGGCGCCGCCAGCACCGGCCGTCAGCGCATGCTGGAAGTGCAGCCGACCGGCCTGCACATGCGCGTGCCGGTGTTCATCGGCAGCAAGCAGGAAGTCGAAACCGCGGTGCGTTACCACCGCGAGCACGATGCTGAACAGGCTTGATCCAGGCTTGAACGCCCTCTGAAACGGCGGCTCTCCCCGCTCTCGGGGAGAGCCATCGGGCCGACGGACCCGATTCGCGCGGTACGCTGCGCAGCACCGAATTCCTCACCAAGCTGAACACGTTGCCCCATTGCTGAATCGGCTTTTTTCCGCTGCCTAAACGCGCATCGTGGGCCAGACCGGTCGTCCGATGACCGGCTTTGCTTCGAGTGTGCGTTAGTAGTAAGACTTGCGGTAATTGCCGGCGCCTTGCGCCCGCGGGGAAGAACAATGTCGAACAGCACTCGGCGCGACCTGGGGGGTCGCTACGCGACCAACGGCGTGGCATCGCCGAAACTTGCGATAGCGCGCGACATCGGAGGCCGCGAACTCCTCTATCTGAGCCCCGGCGGCGCCGGGCGCATGCACGCCCTGGCGGCGTTGCAGACTTTAGGCTGGACCTTGCGCCGCGCCGTCGATGCGCGCGCCGCGCTGCGTATGTTGCACGCCAACCTGCGCCTGCCGCATGCGGTGTTGATCGATCTGCGCGAAGGTTTCGATGCGCGCGATCTCGAAGAACTCGGCCCAGCCTTGAGCGCACATAACGCCGGCTGGATCGCCGGCGTCTCCACGGACCAGATCGAAGACCCGGTCGTGCGCCGCCTGATTCGCGACTACTGCTACGACTACGTCACCCTGCCCTGCCCCGAGGCCGTGCTGCATACGGTGATCGGCCACGCCTACGGCATGGCCGCGCTGGCCTGCGGTCACAACGACGATGCCGTATCGAGCTACGTCGATGGCATGGTCGGCGAAAGCGACGCCATGCGCTCGCTGTGCCGGATCTTGAACAAGGCCGCCTCGACCGACGCGCCGGCCTTCATCGCCGGCGAAACCGGCACCGGCAAGGAACTCGCGGCGATGGCGATCCACCGCCATTCGCGCCGCCAGCGCAATCCCTTCGTCGCGATCAACTGCGGCGCGATTCCGCACAACCTGATCGAGTCGGAGCTGTTCGGCTACGAACGCGGCGCCTTCACCGGCGCGCAGCAGCGCAAGCTCGGCCGCATCGAAATGGCCAACGGCGGCACCTTGTTCCTCGACGAAATCGGCGACCTGCCGCTGGAAAGCCAGACCTCGCTGCTGCGTTTCCTCGAACAAGGCAGCATCGACCGGCTCGGCGGTCAGGGCCCCACCAAGATCGATGTGCGCATCATCTCCGCGACCCATCACGACCTCGACCTCGCCGTCGCCGAGGGCCGTTTCCGCAGCGACCTCTATCACCGCCTGTGCGTGCTGCGCCTGCAGCTGCCGCCGCTGCGCGAACGCGGCGGCGACATCGACCTGCTGGCCGACTACGCACTGCAGCGTTATTCGCAGGAAAACACCCGCGGCCTGAAGGGGTTTTCGCCGTGCGCGCGCCAGGCCATGCACCGCCACGCCTGGCCCGGCAACGTGCGCGAATTGATCAACCGCGTGCGCCAGGCCGTGGTGATGGCCGAAGGCCGCTACATCACCGCCGCCGACCTGCGCATCGGCGCGCTCGGCGACGGCCAGCCGATGACCCTGGAAGAAGCCCGCGACGCCGCCACCCGCGAAGCGATCGAACGCGCCCTGCACCGCAACCGCCGCCGCCTCGGCGAATCGGCGCGCGAGCTCGGCGTGTCGCGGGTCACGCTGTATCGGCTGATGCAGAAGCTGGGCATGCGCAGCAACGAAGAGGACGTGCCCGAGGAAGCCGAGACCGCCTGAGCGGCGCCCTCGCCTAGCGCTTGGCTTCTTCCAGCGAACGACGCGGCAGGTCGATGGTGAACACGCAGCCGGAACCCGGAAGGTTGCGGACGCTGAGCTCACCCTTGTTGGCCAGGATGCTGCGGCGGGCAATCGATAATCCCAATCCCAACCCGCTGGTGTCCGCGCCGGCCTGGGTGAACGGATGGAACAAGCGCTCGGCATCGCCCGGCGGCAGCCCGCCGCAACGATCCTCGACATCGATCAGGATGCGGTCGGCGGCGGCATAGGCGTTGAGAACGATCTCGCTGCCGGGATGGGAAAACTTGAACGCGTTCTGCAACAGATTGCCCGCCGCCGACAACAGCAGGTCGCGGTCGGCATCGACCGCCAACAGCGGGTCGACGTTCGAGACGGCCAGGCTGCAGTTCCTGACCTGCGCTTCGAGCGACGCCGACAGTTTGATCTCGGCGATGAAATCGGCCAGCGAAAACAGGTGCTGATGCACCGGCATCCCGGCGGTCATGCGCACCTCGGCCAGCGAACGGTCTATCAGGTTGCTCAGGCTCACCAAGGCGCGGTCGAGCACGCCGCCGGTGGCGCCGCCCAGGCCGACGTTGCCTTCCTTGATGATCGACAGCGCCAGCGTCGCGGTGCAAAGGTGGTTGCGAAGTTCGTGGGCGAAGAAGCCCAGCTTCTCGTTCAGGACGTCGACCTGCTGGCCGGCGAGAGCGAAATCGTGTTGATAGCCGAATTCGGTCACCGCATTGGCGATCGCATTGTCGAGGCAGCGATTGAGCGTCCTGAACTCGTCGATGTCGATTTGCATGCCGCGTTCGAACGCCAGGTCGGTGATCGCCTGGCACAGGTCGCCGTAGTCGTGGACGACCGCATCGATGCTGAAACCGTGAGCCAGCAATTCCTTGCCGTGCAGCGCCGCACTTTCGCCGATTTCCGACAGAGCCGGCTTGCCGCCGCCGGTGGGGCCGGACACCTTGCGGCTGCGCGCGGGCTCGGACGTTTGTTCGACCTGCAGGGTCTTGATGAGCTGCTCCAGGAACACGGTGATTCCGTGTTCCAGCTCCACCTCCGGCACGCCCGGCGGCGCGCGCCGGGCAACCTTGACCCGGCATCGGGCGATCAGATCGGCGCGGTTCGATGTGAGGAACTCATGCATCATTCCGGCACGATACGCGGCCCTTGTTCAGTCTGTTGTGGCGACGGCCGGCCCGCGGACGGGCGGAACCGTCCACCCGCATCGGATCGGCCGGCGTATCGCCAGACCGCGCGCTGCCGCCGCGCCTGCCACCCACCGCGGAGCATTAGATATGTTCTTTAATATCAACTACCTATAGCGGATTCCGGGGCCGCGCCATCGACTCCGGCAGCCGTCGCCTACGCGCATCGTACCGGTCGCGGCGGCCCGGCCGCGTCGATTCGCCGCCTTGCCGTTCGTCGGATGGATATCACCCCAAACGACGGAGCACCGCTATGAGGATCTATTGGATCAAGGCCCAGGCACCGCGACGGGTACTGGCGCTGGTGAAACACCTCGGCATCGACGCAGAGCTGATCGAGAAAGACCTGATGGCCGGCGAGCTCAAGGCCGCCGACTACGCCGCCCTCAACCCCAACTGCAAGGCGCCGACCCTGGTCGATGGCGACCGGGTGCTGTGGGAATCCTCGGCGATCATGGCCTACCTGTGCATCAAGCACGGCTCGGACCTGTGGCCGGCGCACTCGCCCGACGAACAGATCGACGTGCTGCGCTGGCTGTCGTGGAACGATTGCCACTGGGCGAACGCGGTCGCGCCGTTCTACTTCGAGCACGTGGTCAAGAGCACGTTCGGACTCGGCCCGCCGGACCTGGAGCTGTTGAAGGCGGAAACCGCGGGACTGATCCGATTCGCCCGCGTGCTCGACGCCCACCTTGCCGATCGCCGCTACGTGGCTTGCGGCCGGCTGACGATCGCCGACTTCCAACTCGCCTCGATGGCGGCCTATTGGCGCGAATCGGAAATGCCGCTCGAACCCTACGCCCACATCCGGCACTGGCTCGACGACCTGATGCGCATCCCGGCCTGGGCCGCCCCCTGGCCAAGCGAAACCCGGCCGCTAACTGAGGTCGCGGTTGCGGCGGGCTGAGCCCCGCATCGCCATCCGTGAGCGCCGAGTGCGTCGGTTGCGCGCTCTTTCTCACATCGCCCCCTTTGGCAAAGGGGGCGAGCGCCCGGCAGAGCGCGAGGTCCGATGCGGCCTTCGGCGCGGGGGATTTGCTGTTCGGCGCCATGCATTGCAAGCAACGCAAGCAGTTCCCTGCCCCCGATGCGGAGAAGGAACAGCAAAAGCAAGAGCGCCGGACAAAAAATCGGGACGGAGGCCTCACACCTCCGCCCCGGCGCGAGCGTCGTCGAAAGCGACGCCTCTCCCGCAGAAAACCTGCCTGATGTTCGTGCCCCATGCTCCCCTGGCGCAGTTCCCCTGTTGCAATGCCTGCGTTGCGACTCCCCTGGTGCGACTCCCCGGTACGATTCCCCTAGAACGAGCGCGAAGTGCGCATCGCGAATACGAAGTTCGGCGCGTCCGGCGTCAGGCCCGCGGCGATCTGGCCGTTGAAGGTCCACCCCGACGGCAGCACATAACTGGCACCGATGTTGAGCGTGGTGCTGTTGCTGGAACTGCCCGGCACGCGCCGCTTCGGCCCGCCGGGCGCGGTGGTGTGGGTGGCGCCGGTGGCGGCGGTGGCGACGCTGAAACTGACCGCGGAACGATCGTTGAGGGCGATGGCCAGGCCACCGCTCAGCAAGATGGTGTTGCCCAGTTCGACCCGCGCCGGCGAAACCTGTTCGGCCACCGGCGAGATGTCGTCGAAGTCCCTGGGCTGGTTGTAGGTGTAGCCGATGTTGCCGAACAGGATCACCGGATCGTAGGTGCGCAAGGCCGAGACATTGAACGTCGCGCTCCAGATACCCGAACCGGTCGGCAGGTTCTCCGGAATATTGAGGTTGTTGTTGTCGTCGTCGGGTTGGATCAACTTGAGGCCGAACGGGTCGCGCCCGGTCGGCGCGCGTACCCGCAGGCTGGTGACGATGTCGGGCCAGCGCTGCGACTCCTTGACCCACTGGTAGTAGGCCGCAACGCTGGCATCGCCCATGCCTTGCGAACGCATGTTGACCTCGCTGACCACGCTGGAGGCGCCGCCGGCGCCGCCGCTGACGAATCGCGAATCGCGGTACACGTAGGGCAGGCTGGCTTCGACGCTGAAGCGGTCGGTGAAACCGTAGCGGCCGGTGAGGTCGACGGTGGCGACGGTGGCCTTGGTCTGGTCCAGGTTGATGCTGCCGAGGAAGATCGCATCCAGCGCCAGGAACCCGCTCAGCGCGAGCTGGCGGCGGTCGTAGTAGCTGTAACTCAGGCCGGTATCGAGGGTGAACTTGCGCTCGAACAAGGGCGCGTGTTCGCGCACCACCAGGGCTTTTTCCCGCTCGCGGCGTTGCGCGTCTTCCTCGCGTTGGGTCTGGCCGACCTGGACCGGTCCGTCGCGCTCCTGGGCGTCGTTGGCGGCGGTCGTCGAGGCCTTGCGCCGCGCTTCCTCCGAAGCCTCGCGGGCGATCTTGCTGGCGTTGTCCTGGTAGCCGGCATCGCCCGGTGCGTCGAGCCCGCGCCCGCGTTGGCTCAGTTCGAGTTCGTCGACCTGATTGCGCAGCCGCTCGATCTCGGCGCGCTGCGAAGCCAGCTCGCGGCTCATGTCGAGCATGCGTTGGTGCAGGGATACGGTGTCGGCGCCGTCTTCGGCGGCGAACGCCTGTGCGCTCAGGACGAGCGACAGGGCCAGGGTCAACGGAGTCAGCACGGCACGCATGGTCTCGACATCCTTAGCAAGAGTGAAACGTGCCGCTCAGCGCGGCAACGAACGCAGACTTTCCAGTGCCTGCAGCAGGCCGAGCTGGCCGCCCTGTTGCGGCGTGATCGCCGAGGTAACCAGCTGCAGTTGCATGCGGTTGCTGCCGTTGAGGTCGTTGCCGGCGATGCGGCCGAGCTGGACGATGCCGCCCTGCGCGCCGGCATCGAGGTGTTGCTGCAAGGACGCTCCGGGGCCGGCGACGCCCAGCTGCACGCCGCCGTCGAGGAAGGTCACCTGCGCGGTCATCGGCCCGGCGCCGGCCTGGCTCTGGGTCTGGCCGTTGAAGCCGCTGGCGTCGACCTGTTCGACGAACTGGATCGCGGTCAGATTGGACAAACGGTTGCGGTCGCCGGCGATCTGCGCGATCTGGCCGATGCCCTGGACCTGCAACGCCTCGGCGCCGCTCGCGCTGGCGTTGTCCGCGAGCGGCGCGTCCAGGCCGGCTTCGGCCTGGCTGCGCGCATCGACCTGCACGACATAGCCGGTGCCGGCGCGCTCGATCAGCAGCGAACCGCTGGCGACCGCGGCGCCTTGTTGGGCCGTGGCCAGGCTCGACACCAGGTCCACGCGCAGACCGACCAACATCTGCGCACCGAAGTACCTGCCGCAGACGGTCGCGAGCGTGGCCTCGTCGACCAGTTCGGCTTTCAGAGGGGGCAGGGCGACCGCGGGTTGGACCGCGGCCGCCGCTGCCACGAGGGCCGTGAACAGGGCACAGGGGAGTGATGGACGGTTCATCGGGCACCTCGAACGCTTTGCGTGCGCACCGGATCGATGCGCGGACATTCAGAACAAATCGGTAATCACCAGGCCGAACTCGACCACCCGCGGCGGCGCGGTCGCGCGATCGAGCGCATCCACGCGCCGCAACAGGGCCGGCGAACTGCGATGGCTGACCAGATAGGAATCGGCGCGCATCGGCCGGTCGCCGACCACCGCCAGCACGATGCCGTTCCAGCCGCGGACGAAATCGCCTTCGAGCATCACCCGATGGCCGAGCGCGGGATCGGCGACGAACACGCGTCCGCCGGCAGCGCCCTTGACCACGACGAAATGGCGATAACCCTTGAGATCGAGCAGGGCGATCACCGGCATCTGCAAGCGGTACAAGGCATCGGCCTCGATGCGGAACCCATGCGCGCGCAGACCGACGCTTTCGACGTAACGCTTCATGTCGAGCATCGAGAAGCCGTTGCGCACGACTTCGTTGGGATCCACGCCGACCATCATCTTCTTGATCAGTTCCGGCTCGCTCACGTCCATGCCGTAGCCGTAATGCAACAGGCTGGCCAGCGCGGCCGAGCCGCAACTGAAGTCGTAGCGCTGCTGGAGCAGGTCGCGATAGCGCAGGTCGCGCATCGTGCGCATGGTCTTGACCACCGGCACCGCGCCGGTGCCGGCCAGCCGGGTCAGATCGACGGTGCTGCTGCGTTCGACCGGCGCTTGCGCGTGGCCGGCGCCGCACCACGTTGCGGCACCCAGGCAGACCGTCATCCAGAAACCCAGCGAACGCATGTCGATACCGCCCTGAGATCGTAGCCGGCCGTCGCGGCCGGCACGGGAGGAAGGACATCCGCGGCGACCCTGATGACGGTCGCCGCGGATGGACGCAACAACGACGGTCAGTCGCCGCAGTTCGCGCCGCAGGTCGGCGGCGGCGGGGGTGGCGCGCAGGCGCCGCAGGACGCGGTCGCGATCGACAGGCCGTTGTGCTGCAGATTGCCGACGCCCGAGGCGACGTTGACGCCGATGTTGCCTTGCGCACCGGACAGGGCGTTGCCGTCGAGCGTGGCGAACAGATCCAGGCTCATGCGGCGGCCTTCGCTGTCGAGCAGGTTCATCGTCGACATCTGCTCGCTGTCGGAGGTCGCGATGGCGAGCCGGCCGGAGCTGTTGACCGACGCGGCCATGCCGTTGCCCTGAACGTTGCCGACGCCCGCGGCGACGTTGACGCCGATGTTGCCCTTGGCATTCGACAATGCGTTGCCGTCGAGCGTGGCGCTGTAGTAGGTGTGGTCGGTGTTGGTGGTGGCGTAGTTGTCGGTCGAGCTCTGGCTGCCGAACACCATCGCCGACGCGAACACCTTCTCGCCGTCGACCGCCGACAGGGCGGTGTCGTTGGCCTGAACGTTGCCGACGCCGGCGGCGACATTGGCGCCGATGTTGCCTTGCGCATCCGACAGCGCGTCGCCGCCGAGATGGGCGTCGTGATCGCCGTCGCCGAGCGACCAGTTGCTGACGGTGGTCTGGTCCTGATCGACGGTGGCGGCGGATTCGGATGCGACGCGGATCTTGCCCTTGACCCGGACCCGACCCGATACGTCGACACTGTTGCTTACGCGGGTGCTGCTGTAGATCTCGGCGTCGTCCCCTTCGGCCAAGGCCGGCAAGGCGAGGCTCGAGACCAAGGCAAGCGCCAGCAGGCGGTGGTGAAGTTTCATGTCCAGTCTCCGTAGGCTTCGAAACAGCGCGCGAAACGGCCGCGGCCTGCGCCGCGGCCGCGCGCGGATCAGTCGCAGCTACCGCAGGACGCGGTGGCGATCGACAGGCCGTTGTGCTGCAGGTTGCCGACGCCGGCGGCGACGTTGGCGCCGATGTTGCCCTGCGCGCCCGACAACGCGTTGCCCGCGAGGGTCGCGAAGGTATCGAGATCGCAAGCGGCCGCCAGGGTGTTCAACCAGGCGTCCTGCTCGCTGTCGGAGGCGGCCTTGGCGATCGTGCCCGAGCTGTTGACCGATGCGGCCATGGCATTGCTCTGCGCGTTGCCGACGCCCGCGGTCACGTTCACCCCGATGTTGCCCTTGGCATTGGACAGCGCGTCGCCGTTGAGGGTGGCGCGGTAATCGGTGTCCTGCTGCGACGAGTAGGCGAAGTTGAAGCTCGATTCCTGGTTGTTGAAGGTCATCGCCGAAGCGAACACCTTTTCGCCGTCGACCGCGGACAACGCGGTGTCATTGGCCTGGGCGTTGCCGACGCCGGCGGCGACGTTCGCGCCGATGTTGCCCTGTGCGTCCGACAAGGCGCTGCCGCCGAGGTGGGCGGTGTGGTCGCCGTCGCCGAGCGACTCGTTGGCCAGGGTGGTCTGATCCTGGTCGACGGTGGCGGCGGATTCGGATGCGACGCGGATTTTGCCCTTGACCCAGACGCGGCCGTGCACGCCGACGCTGTTGCTGACGCGGGTGGAGCTGTAGATGTCGGCGTCGTCGCCTTCGGCATAAGCCGGCGCAGCCACAGCCACGCCGAGTGCGAGGGCAAGCAGGGTGAAATGAACTTTCATGATCTCTCTCCTGGTGGTGGTTGATATCGCCTTGCGTCTGCCGCTTTTTTTTAAAAGCCCCCGGGCAGTTGGAGCACGATGGCGTTGGCCGACGCGTTGCCGACCCCCGCCGTCTGATTGATTTGCAGCACGCCTTCGCCGCCGCGGAAGGCGTCGCCGGCGATCGTCGCTTCGCGCATACGCGGTGCGTCGGCGGCGGCATCGTTTTGGGTTTCGCCGGCGATGGCGGCCAGCGCGGCATCGTCGAGCGCGCCGTCGTCCAGGCCGGCCAGCGCGCTGCCGGTCGCGAGCACGAACAGATTCGCCTGGGCATTGCCGGCGCCGGCGCTCTGGTTGAGCGAGAGCAGCCCGCGACTGTCGGCGAAGGCACCGGCACCGATGCGCGCGGAGGCATCGCGCGATTCGTTGTGCGCATCGGACGCGGCCTGGTTCGCCTGCGCCGATGCGAGCGCCGTGCCCGCGGGCGCGGCCGCGATCGCCGCGAGGTTGCTCTGCACGTTGCCCACGCCCGCGGTCTGGTTGATCGCGGCGCGGCCATCGAGCGAACGGCCGCTGTCGGCGCCGATGCGGGCATGGTCGGCACCGTTCGCAGACGGGACTTCGCTCGCCTCGGTGTCGGTCGACAGGGCGGTCGCGAACAGACACACCGCCAGCCACAGCGGCGCCAGGCGCAGCGGACGCAGACGCGCGCTCATCGGCCGTTCCCCTGAGGCGCCAAGGCCTGCATCACGCTGCCGGTGACCAGGTCGGCGATGCCGGCGGTCGCATTCGTCACCGCTCCGCCGACGCTGGCGGTCGGGCCCATCGGCGCGGTCGCCGACGGACCGAGCAAGCCGGCGCCGAGCGATTCGGTCGGCACCAGCAGGCCGGTCAGGGCCCCGGTCGCGGCGCTCGGGCTGAGCCCGCTGGAACCGTGCTGGCCGAGCTCGGCGTCGCCGATCAGGGGCGCCAGCGAACGGTCCAGGGTGCCGTGGAAGACCTGGCCGGGGAAGGTCGTCGCCACGGTGCGGATCGGGTTCTCCTGCGCGGGCAGGGCGCGGTAGGCGATACGCGGGTGGACGGTGCGGGCGATGACCACGGTCGGGTCTTCGCTGGCCGGACCGGCCTGCTGACCTTGGGCTGCACCGGCGAACATGACGAACATCGTGGCGAGGCCCAACGCCGCCGCGCGCGCCGCCGCCGGCTGCGAGGTCTGGGAAAAGCGGCAGGAGATCGCGGACATGGCTCGGGCTCCAAGACGACTAGGGGGTCGACGGCCGCGTCGCTTCAGCGATACGGGTGATGGACCTAGTGCGAGAGTCGTGCCAACGACATAAGAAATTGAATTTATTAGAAATTTATTCAGCCAGTAGCGGCGTGACCGGCGTAGCTGAACGAAAACGTTACAAGCGCGGAACGCGTCTTGCCGAGGCGGGCGACCGTCCCGAGCGCGGCGAAATCGCGCAATGGCTTGATTCAGTGGCTGTATAGGCTCGCGAGGAAGATGTGTAAACAGGCACACACTGGGCGTTGCCTTTTTGCAACGCGCCTCGCGTGCGAGGATGGCCGCCTTCCCGCGCTCGCTTCCCAAGCCATGTCATCGACGATCGACGCCCCGGACGATTTCATCGAGGTCTATCCCGAGGCCCTGACGCGCGAGCAATGCGCGGACCTGCTGCGTCGGTTCGACGCCAGCCGCGAGAGCGAGCCGGGCCGGGTCGGCGGCGGCGTCATGCCCGACCTCAAGGACAGCCGCGATCTGACCATCACCGGGCGCGAAGGTTGGAAGGACATCGAGATCGCCTTGAACCTGGCGGTGTTCCGCGGCCTGCTGAGCTATCTGCGCCGCTACCCGCACACGATGATCGCGCCGCTGATGCTGGAAGCGCCGTCGGCCGACGGCAAGCGCCACCGTCTCACTCCCGAACGCATGGCCGAGATGGACGACAACGCGCTGGCGCCGATCGCCCAGACCGTGTTCCGCCCAGGATCGATCAACCTGCAGCGCTACACCGCCGATCGCGGCGGTTATCCGTACTGGCATTGCGAGCTGTACCCGCGCGACCCGGGCGCCGAGACCCTGCACCGCCACGTGCTGTGGACGATCTACCTCAACGACGGCTTCGAGGAAGGCGAGACCGAGTTCCTGTATCAGCGCCGCAAGATCGTCCCGCGCGCCGGCGACCTGCTGATCGCACCGGCCGCGTTCACCCACACCCATCGCGGCAATCGGCCCAAGGGCGGCGACAAATACATCGCGACCAGCTGGATTCTGTTCCAGCGCGCAGAGCAGTTGTTCGGCGGGCGCTGAGGCTATACGCGTGAGGCGGGTTGGGTAGCGCGCAAAGGCAAATCCCCCGGCGCAGCCGTTACACAGGCAGCCGTTTTATCCAGGCGCCAGCCCCCTTTTTCAAAGGGGGCGAATCGACGTGTGCTCGACGAAGTCGTCGCACATTCGACTAGCACGTACTCGATCAGATCGCCTGCAGCGCGTCCGACGCAATCGCCTGGAGCTGTGAAGCAAATCCTCCGGCGCAGCCGTTACACAGTCACCCGTTTCACGCAGGCGCCAGCCCCCTTTAAAAAAGGACGAGTTGACGCGGCCATAGCTCGTATAGGTTCGAATCCCACGCGCAAATTCCCCCCTTTGGAAAAGGGGGGCAGGGGGGATTTGCTGTTGCTGTTTGCTGTTGCTGTTTGCTGCTGCCGAGTCGTCGCTACCGGCCGTTCCGGCCACGACCACCGCTGCCGCGGCGACTCACGGATTGCGCGGGTGGTTCAACACCAGCCAGTACAGGCCGACCTGTTTGACCGCCCACACGAACTGCTCGAAATCCACCGGCTTCTGGATGTAGCTGTTGACCCCGAGCGCGTAGCTCGCCTCGACGTCGAAGGGCTCGGTGCTGGTGGTCAGCACCACCACCGGCAGGGTGCGGGTGGGCTCGTGGGCGCGGATCGCCTGCAACACTTCGCGGCCGTCGACCTTCGGAAGATTGAGGTCGAGCAGGACGATCGAGGGCAGGTCGTTGGGGTCGCGATCGGAATAACGGCCACGGGCGAACAGGTAATCCAGCGCCTCGGCGCCGTCGCCCATCACCACCAGCCTGTTGGCGATCTTGGCCTCGTCGAAGGCGAGCCGGGTCAGCTCGACATCGTCGGGATTGTCTTCGACCAGCAGGATTTCCTTATGCATCTGGGTTTTCCTCGCCTGTCGCGGCGACAGGCAATTCCACTATGAAAGTACTGCCCGCACCGGGCTGCGAATGAGCGCGCAGCTCGCCGCGGTGGCGTTCGACCACGCGGCGCGCGATCGCCAGGCCCAAACCGTGACCGCCGCCCTGGTCCGGCCCGTGCAGGCGCTGGAAGGGCTCGAACAGCTTGTGAGCATATCGCATGTCGAAACCGGCCCCGTGGTCGCGGATGGTCAGCAGCAGACGGCCCGCGACGGTCTCGCCGCTGACCTCGATGCGCACCGGTTCGACCTGGCCCTCGCGCTCGCACGAAAACTTCCATGCGTTGTGCATGAGCTGGTTCAACATCAGCTTGAGCAAGCGTTCGTCGCCTTCGACCTGCAGGCCGGGCTGGACCGAAACTTCGCCGCGATGGCGCGGATCGGCGTCCTGCAGCTCGGCGCCGACCCAGTCGGCGAGCAGGCTCAGGTCGACCGGCGCGACCCGCATCTCGGCGCGGGTCACGTGCGACAACTCGGTCAGCGCCGCGAGCAGACTGGTCATGCGCGAGGCCGCGGCGCGGATGCGCCCCAGGTAATCGCGATCGGTCTCGTTCAAGCGTTCGATCGCGCGTTCGCTGAGCAGGGCCGAGAAACTTTCGATCGAGCGCAGCGGCGCGCGCAGATCGTGGGCGACCGCGTCGGCGAACAGCTGCAACTGGCGGTTGGAGGCGTCGAGCGCGGCGCCGCGTTCCTCGATGCGGGCGCTCAGGGCGATGCCGGCCTCGCGCTCGCCGCGGATGTCGCGCATGTGCGAGATGAAGTACTGCGGCGCGCCGGACTCGTCGCGCATCACCGCGACGTTGAGCTGCACCCAGACCTCGCTGCCGTCGCGATGCACGTAGCGCTTGTGCTCGTCGACCGAGGCCAGGCTGCCGTTGACCAACGCGGTGACCAGGTTGTTGCTGATCGCCAGATCGTCGGGGTGGGTCACTTCGCTGTAGTGATGGCCGCGCAACTCGTCTTCGCGATAGCCCAGCATCGCGCACAGCGCCGGATTGATTTCCAGCCAGATGCCCTCGATCGAAACGATGGCCATGCCGATGTTCGACGCGGCCATGGCCTGACGGAACCGATCGTCGCCCATCTTCGACGCCACCGCAGCGGTGGCGTGGTCGGCGGTGGTCGTGGCGCGCGGTAGGCTCATCGGTGCAGGGGCAAGGGTCTTCGGCGGATTATGTGACCGGGGAGTGTATCCGCCCGGCTCGTGACGGCACGGTGGACGGTCGCATACGGCGCCGACACAGCCAAGTCGAGCACAATGCCGGCATGGATTTTCCTCAGATCGCCTTCCTGCTGATACTGGGCGCAGCACTGTATCTGTTCATCAGCGAGCGCCTGCGGGTCGACGTGACCGCCATGTTGACCCTGCTGGCGCTGGTCTTGACCGGCGTGCTCGACGCCAAACAGGCCTTGTCGGGCTTCGCCAGCGAGCCGGCGATCATCGTCGCGGCGGTGTTCGTGATCTCCGGCGGCCTGGCCGCGACCGGCATCACCGAGCGCCTGGGCCAGTGGATCGGCGACGCCTCCGGCAAAAGCGAGAGCCGCGCGATCGCGGTGACCATGCCCGCGGTGGCGGCGCTGTCCTCGTTCACCCACCACGTCATGGTCACGGCGATGATGCTGCCGATCCTGACCCGCTTCGCCAAGGCGCGCGGGCTGTCGGTGTCGCGCCTGCTCATGCCGATGTCGTTCGCGGCGTCGCTGGGCACCACCCTGACCCTGGTCAGCGCGCCGGCCTTCCTGCTCGCCGACAACCTCATCGAACGCACTGGCGCACCGGGCCTGGGCATTTTCTCGATCACCCCGATCGGCCTGGCCCTGGTCGGGCTGGGCGTGGTCTATATGCTCGCCACGCGCTGGCTGTTGCCCAAGCGCAGCGGCGAGCACGGCGACGACGGCTATCTGCGCCTGGACCGTTATCGCACCGAGCTGTTGATCGTCGAAGGCTCGCGATGGAGCACGCGCCCGCTGGCCGAGTTGCAGAAAGCCCTCGGCGACCGCTTCGTCCTGACCGGTTGGCTGCGCGACGGCCAACGCCGCCAGGACCTCGGCCCGAGCAGTCCGCTGATCAGCGGCGACATCCTGCTGGTCGAAGCTTCGGCCGACGCCTTCGCCTCGCTGCACGACGACAGCGGGCTCGATCTGAATGCGATCGCGCGCTTCGGCGACAGCGTCACCGGCCACGGCGACGGCGAGCCGCAGCTGGTCCAGGCAGTGGTCGCGCCGGGCTCGGAATTCATCGGACGCAGCGTGCGCGAACTCGATTTCGCGCGCCGCTTCCAAGCCGTCATCGCCGGCCTGTGGCGCCGCCAGGGCGCGGTCGCGCCGCGCCTGTCGGACGCACGCCTGCGCGAAGGCGACCTGTTGGTGCTGTGGGGCCGGCCCTCGCGGTTCGCCGAGCTGGCCGCGCACCACGGCTTCCTGATGCTGGTGCCGTTCGCCGGCGAAGCGCGCCGCCGCATCCGCGCGCCGCTGGCGCTGGCGATCCTTGCCGCGACCGTGATCGCCGCGGCCACCGAATGGCTGCCGGCGTCGCTCGCCTTCCTGTTGGGCGCCGTGGCGATGGTCGCCACGCGCTGCGTCGACGTCGAACAGGCGTATCGCGAGATCGACGTGCGCATCTTCGTGATGATCGCCGGGGTGATCCCGCTCGGCGTGGCGATGGAACAGACCGGGACCGCGCAATTGCTCGCGCAGGGTCTGTTGCACGTGGTCGCGGGCTGGTCGCCGCTGGCGATCCTGCTGGTGATGTTCGCCTCCGCCGCCTTGCTGACCCAGATCCTTTCCGACGCCGCCACCACCGTACTGCTCGGCCCGATCGCGATTTCGCTGGCGCAATCGCTGGGTCTGCCGCCGACGCCGTTCGTGGTCTGCACCGCGCTCGGCGCGGTGGCCGCTTTCCTGACCCCGATCGGCCATCACGGCAATCTGTTGATCCTCGGGCCGGGCCAATACCGCTTCAACGACTTCCTGCGCATCGGTTTGCCGCTGACCATCATGGTCGCCCTGATCAGCGCCTGGATGGCGCGCTGGCTGTGGCTCGACGGGCCGTTGTGGCCGTTGTCGTCCTGACGGCGGCGGTGCGTTCGCCGGCGCATCCTTCGGCTGCGTTTCGACGATGCGCCACGGCCTCGCAGGCCGGCGGCCACATCGCAATCGCCATGGGCGGCCCGCTCGCGCTCGAAGGGTAGGGAATTTCCTACGCCACGTTCGGCGATCCACTGAGAGCAATCGGTCACAGCTTGCCTCAACTTACCCAGGCCCCGGCAGCGCGACGAGTGCGTTGGCAAGGAAGCCGCTCAGCAAAGGATCGGTCGCCGCCTTGAGCAAGCGGTCCAGCTGGGCCGGGGCCCTTCTTCCTTTCGATTCCTCCGAATCCAGGCGCGGTCATGCGTTACACGGTGCAACTGAGCGAATCCGATTACCAAGGCCGTCGCCTTTCCTGCGACGTCGCCGACGAATGCTTCAACGATGCCATCCAGGCCTCGCAAGCGGCCAAGACCGAGGCCTTCCACCTGACCGTGCAGCTCGGCCTGCCGGTCGCCATCCGCATCTTCGAAGACAGCCGCATCTACCTGTCGCACATCATGCCGGCGCCGCGGCGCTGAGGGTGGGCGTCGCGACTCGCGTCGCTAATACCCTGAAGCAGCAGATCGTCTCGGAGTTTCGAAGCCTCCTGTAGGAGCTGCGCAAGCTGCGACCGCGGGCCTGCGGCCAGCTGCGCAGGTGCGGGCGACTGCGCGGTCGCGACTTACGTCGCTCCTACCCTGAAGCAGCAGATCGTCTCGGAGCTTCGAAGCCTCTTGTAGGAGCTGCGCAAGCTGCGACTGCGGGCCTTCGGCCAGCCGCGCAGACACGGGCAACTATCCGGTCGCGACTTGCGTCGCTCCTACCCTTCAAGATCGCCTCGAAAGCCCGAAGCCTCTTGTAGGAGCTGCGCAAGCTGCGACCACGAACCTACGGCCAGCGGCGCAGGTACGGGCGACTGCGCGGTCGCGACTTGCGTCGCTCCTACCCTGAAGCAGCAGATCGCCTCGAAGCTTCGAAGCCTCTTGTAGGAGCTGCGCAAGCTGCGACCGCGGGCCTTCGGCCACCGGCGCAAACACGGGCGACTGCGCGGTCGCGACTCGCGTCGCTCCTACCCTGAAGCAGCAGATCGTCTCGGAGTTTCGAAGCCTCCTGTAGGAGCTGCGCAAGCTGCGACCGCGAACCCGACGCCACGACGAAGATACGGGTCGAATCCCCCATCTGCCGCATGCGATTCGTTACCCGCCTGCACTGCCGTCTCGTCATCGAAGGCATCGCGCACGCGCACGAACACGCGCGCACCCACACACACACGCCACGCGCACCGCACGCGACACGCCACACACTCTGACGCGCATCTCAATTCGCATACGCGATACGCGTCGCCGCTGCTGCGCAGGTAGGGGGTCGTTACCCGAGCGCGTTCCCATCTATGGGGAGGGGCCGAAGAAGACGAGCCGCCGCCTGCGACGAATCGTCTTCGGGGCATGCACGACCTCTGCCGCAATGCACGACACCGCTTCGCGACTGCGTTCGCGCGGCGGCTCTTGGCTGGTCTTTTCTTATTTCGATCTACGACTCGGAGAAACCGCATGTCCATGAAACAACGTGTCCTGACCGCTTCGATCCTGCTGGCGGTGACCGGCACCACCGCGACCGCGCTGGTCACCGCGCAGCACTACCGCGATGCCGGCAAGGCATCGGCGCAGGCCGGCGGCAACGCCGCGAACGCATCGGCGACGGCATCGGCCAAGACGGCCGCTGCCGCGCGCACGCCGGGCTTCGCACTGGCGCCGACCGTCTCCGGCGCCACGTCCGGCGCACAACTCGCCCAGCATCCGGCGGTGGCGCGCGCACGCGAACAGCTGCTCGCGCAGAAGCTGCGCGGCGCCGCGGCGCAGGCCGACCGCGAGGCGATCGACGCCGAGCAATACCTGCCGCGCGACGTCATCGTCGAAGCCGACGGCAGCGAGCACGTGCGTTTCAATCGCGATTACCAGGGCCTGCCGGTGATCGGCGGCGACCTGGTCACGCACATGAAGGACGGCCTGTTGACCTCGGTCAGCAAGACCCTGGACCTCAAGCTCGGCCAGGGCGGCGCCAAGGCGCCGAAACTGTCGGTGGCGCAGGCGGTGACCGACGCCGGCGTGCATTTCGCCGGCCGTTTCATGGATAAGCCGACCTCGCGCGTGGTGTATTTCGCCAAGGACAACCAGCCGAAACTCGCGTATGAAGTGACCTTCCGCGGCCTCAACAAGGCCGATCGCCCGGTCCACGACATGATCTATGTCGATGCCGACAACGGCGCTTTGCTCGGCCGCGACAGCAAGATCTATAGCGCCGAAGCGGCGCAGGGCGAAGGCTTCACCATCACCCGCGGCAAGGTCGCGATCTCGACCAGCAAGGTCGGCGCCGAGGAAAGCGACGGCCGCGGCGCGGGCTATCTGCTACGCGACGACAAGCGCGGCGGCGGCACCTTGCACAACACCGGCGGCACGGTGGTCGATCTGTATTTCGGCGGCGGCGATTTCACCGCACCGCCGATGTTCGACAAGGACAACGTCTGGGGCAACGAGCAGATGTCCAACATCGAGCGCACCGGCGTGGAAGCCCACTACGGCGTGTCCAAGACCTGGGACTACTACAAGAAGCTGTACGACCGCGTCGGCATCTTCGGCGACAGCAAGGGCGTGGAAAGCTTCGTCAACGTGACCTTCTCGATCTTCTACTTCATCGACGCCGGCGGCACCAACGCGTTCTGGGACGGCGAGGCCAAGCGCATGGTCTACGGCAACGGCGACTACGGCATTTCCAATCCGGTGGTCGCGCTCGACGTCGCCGGCCACGAGATGTCGCACGGCGTGACCCAGGCGACCTCGAACCTGGCCTATGCCGGCGACGCCGGCGGCCTCAACGAAGCCACCTCCGACATCCACGGCACCCTGGTCGAGTTCTTCGACAACAGCCCGAAAGATCCGCCGGATTACCTGATCGGCGAGAACGTCATGCTCGACGGCACGCCGCTGCGCTACATGTTCAAGCCCAGCCTCGACGTCGCCGAAGACGGCAGCGGCTCCTTCGATTGCTACCCGGCCGGCGGCTTCACCGACGAAGACCCGCACTACACCTCCGGCGTCGGCAACCACTTCTTCTATTTGCTTGCCGAAGGGCAGAAGGTGCCGAAGTCGCATCGCAAGACCCTGCTGCCGGCCGACCTGGTCTGCAACGGCGCGACCGGGCTCAAGGGCATCACCCCGAACACCGCCGGCCAGATCTGGTACCGCGCCAACACCTTGTACCTGACCTCGCAGTCGTCCTACCCGCAGGCGCGCGAAGCCACCCAGACCGCGGCCCAGGACCTGGTCGACAAGGGTCTGCTGAAGGCCAGCGTGGTGAAGTCGGTGGCCTGCGCCTGGGAAGCGGTCAACGTCTCGCTGCCGGAAGGCTCGACCGGCCTGCGCTGCAAGGGCTGATCCGCGCCGCTTCGGTTGAGTAGTCCAGCTTCGTAGTGGTTACGGCCTCCGTCGCGCGAAAGCGCGGCGGGGGCCGTTTTAGTTCGACCTTGCCGAGTCGCGAGACGGACCGATCAGGCGGTGCGGCCGCTCACTCCGCGCTCGGCGGCACCGCGAAATACACGCCTTCGAGACTGCCGTTGTGACCGCAGTAGTCGGGACCGAGCAACGCTTTGCCGCCCGCATCCAGCGCCTGCACGCGCAAGGCCGCGCCTTCGCGGGTCAGCTTCAGGGAACTGCGCTCGCCGCCCTCGACCTGCACGGTCAATGCCGCGCCGACGCTGCGCCCGCTGCCGCTGGCATCGCAGAGCCAGCGGCCATCGAGCGGATGCGCGGCATTCGCCTCGACTTTCAAACGGCCGGCACCGTCGTCGACCACGTCGATGCCGCCGGCGAGGTTACGCCAGCTGCCGACCAGTCCGGCCGGCGGCTGCGCACGTATCTGCGACAACGTGCGCGCGCGGTCATCGAGCAAAGCCTGGAGCGACTGCGTCCGGTTCGCCGCGCTGGCATTGTCGTAGGCCGCGTCGCGCACGCCGATGAACCAGCGTTGGTCCTCGCGCAGTCCGCTCGCGGCTTTGGAATCGAGCGATTTGCGCAAGCGCTCGTAAGCGCGCCCGACCGCGGCGTCGGCACCGGCCAGGCCGTCGTTTCTGCAGATCGCTTTCTCGACAGCGCTGGCGGCCTTGGCGCAATCGAAAGAGGGTTGCGCCGAAGCGGGTGGGGCAGCGAACGCCGATGCCGAAGCCATGAGCGTTACGGCGAGCACTGCGGAAGAGACGAGGGCGGGTGACGTCACGGCGATGGGGTCCTGGGTTGCACTGGGGTGGGATATTGGGGAATCGACGACGGCATCGACACGGGCGTCGCGCAAGCCATCGGCCTTTGCGGACACAGCTTGCTCGCGAATGCCGTCGTTCTCCAGCGGCTGCATTGGATTCGCGCTGTGCGATGACCTCAACGACGGCGTGCCGTCGGTTCGCGGTCATACGATCGGCTGGTGCACGAACAGATGTTCGTCGATGAAGTCCAGGAACACCCGCAGCTTCGGCGAGATATGCCGGTGCGCCGGCCACAGCGCCCAGAACTGCCCGCGCTGGGTCTCGAAGCCGGGCAGCACGCGCCGCAACTGTCCACAGGCGAGCCGGTCGCGGACCAGGAAATCCACGGTGTAGACGATGCCCAGCCCGTGCACCGCGGCCAGCACCGCCGCTTCGCTGTTGTTGCAGATCAACGCCGGCGGCAGGTGCGGCGGCGCTTCGCCGGGTTCGAGCCGCAGCGACCATTCCTGCACCTTGCCGCTGTTGGCGAAGCGGAAGTGGATGCAGTCGTGCGCTTCCAGGTCGGCCGGCAGGCGCGGTTCGCCGCGCCGCGCGAGGTAGTCGGGCGAGGCGCACAACATGAAGCAGAACGGGCCGAGCCGGCGCGCGCGCAGCCGCGAGTCGGGCATGTCGCCGCTGCGGATCACCACGTCGAAACCGCCGTCGATCACGTCGACCAGCTGGTCGTCGAAATCCAGCTCCAGCTCGACCTCGGGATAACGCGCGCGGAATTCGCCCAGCACCGGCACCAGGAAGCGATAGCCCGCGGTCGGCAGGCCCACCCGCAAGCGTCCGCGCGGCGCCTGCATCGCATGGGTCAACATCGCTTCGGCTTCGTCGAGTTCGTCGAGCAAGGGCCGGCAGCGCTCGTAGAACATGCGGCCCTCTTCGGTCAGACGCACGTTGCGGGTGTTGCGCTGGAGCAGGCGCACGCCGAGTTGCTGTTCGAGCTTGGCCACGCTCTTGCCGACCGCCGAGGCGGACACGCCGATCTGGCGCCCGGCGGCGACGAAACTGCGGGTCTCGGCGGTGCGGACGAAGGCGAGCAGGCTGCCGAGCTTGTCCATGGGGCGGTCCGGTGGCGGCAATTACGGACAATTGTTCCATAAAGCACGGATCGGAGCGGTGTTTTTCTGCGATTGCGGCGCTTCTACCCTGGCGGCCTGCCCCCTCGCGCGACTCACCCATGCCCCCTTCCGACCCCGCGGCCGACGCCTCCGGCCGCCTCGACCGTTTCCTGATCCTCGGCGCCGTGTGCCTGGCCGGGCTGGTGTTGCCGCTGAGCTTCACCGGCCCGCCGGTGGCGATTCCGGCCATCGCCGCCGAACTCGGCGGCAGCCCGGTCGCGCTGAACTGGATGACCAACGCCTTCATGCTGGCCTTCGGCAGTTGCCTGATGGCGGCCGGCACGCTCGCCGACACCTATGGCCGCAAGCGCATCTTCGCCATCGGCATCGTGTCCTATGCGGTGGTGTCGCTGCTGTTGGCGCTGGCGCCGAACCTGGCGACGCTCAATGCCCTGCGCATCGTCCAGGGCATCGCCGCCGCACTCGCCCTGGCCGGCGGCAACGCCGCGCTGTCGCAGGAGTTCCACGGCCCCGGACGCATCCGCGCCTTCAGTCTGCTGGGGACGAGTTTCGGCCTCGGCCTGGCGTTCGGACCCAGCCTTGCCGGCTGGCTGGTGCAGGCGCAGGGCTGGCGCGCGGTGTTCCTGTCGAGCCTGGTGATCGCCGCGCTGGCCACCGTGTTCGGCCTGCCGCGCATGCGCGAGTCGCGCGATCCCGCCGCGACCGGCCTGGACTGGCGCGGCAGCCTCAGTTCGACGGCGATGCTCGCGCTGTTGACGGTCGGCGTACTGGAAGCGCCCGAGCGCGGCTGGAGCGATCCCTGGGTGCTCGCCGCTCTGGCCGGCGCGGCCTTGTTGCTGGCGCTGTTCGTGCGCGTGGAAACGCGGGCGGCGCGGCCGATGCTCGACCTCAGCCTGTTCCGCCTGCCGCGTTTCGTCGGCGCGCAGTTGCTGCCGATCGGCACCGGCCTGTGCTACCTGGTGTTGATCATCGTGCTGCCGGTGCGTTTGATCGGCATCCACGGCCACAGTGCGCTCGACGCCGGCCTGTTGATGATCGCCTTGTCGGCGCCGATGCTGGTGGTGCCGATCCTGGCCGCGGTGCTGAGCCATCGCATCGCCGCCGGCGCCTTATGCGGTGCCGGCCTGTCGCTCGCCGCCGTCGGCCTGGTCTGGCTCGGTGCGATCGCCGGCGACGCCTCGCCGGCGCAGTTGATCGCGCCGATGCTGTTGATCGGCACCGGTTCGGCCGTGCCCTGGGGCCTGATGGACGGGCTGGCGATCAGCGTGGTGCCGAAGGAACGCGCCGGCATGGCCGCTGGCGTGTTCGGCGCCAGCCGCGTGTCCGGCGAAGGCCTCGCCATCGCGGTCGCCGCCGCGGCCCTGGCCAGCCTGCTCAAGCTGCGTCTGCACAGCCTGGGCGCGGTCGACGGCCACGCCCTCGTCCAGGCGGCGCAACGCCTGGCCACCGGCGACGCCGCGCGCGCGCAGGCGCTGTTGCCCGCGCTCGACCCCGCCTTGCTGCTGCGCAGTTACGACGAGGCTTTCGCCTGGCTGATGTACGGCCTGGCCGGCGTCACCGCGGCGATCGCCTGGCTCGCCTATGTCTTGCTCGGCAACGCCTCGGCGCACGAGCCGGCGGCTGTGCCGGATGCGGCCGGCGAGGACATCGGTGCAGCGGCACCGGCGCGCGAAGCCGCGTGCTGAGTACGGCCGTGCCGCAGTATTCGCCGCCGATGCCGGCTCAGAACAATTCCAACTGCGGGGTCGGCTTGCGCGGGGCGACGAACTGGCTCGTGTCCAGGGCCGGCAGCCGCCCATAGCCGTGCTTGCGCCAGGCCTTGTGGAAACGCTGTCCGATCAGCTGCGCGAACGGGCCTTCGCCGCGCATGCGCTTGCCGAACGCGCTGTCGTAGTCCTTGCCGCCGCGCATCTGCTGGATCAGGCTCATCACGTGCGCGGCGCGGTCGGGGTAGTGCAGTTGCAGCCAATCGCGCCAGACCTGCTTGAGTTCGTGCGGCAGGCGCAGCAGCACATAGCCGGCCGCGCGCGCGCCGGCCTCGTGCGCGGCGGCGAGGATCTGCTCGAGCTCGCCGTCGTTGATCATCGGGATGGTCGGCGCGACCAGCACGCCGACCGGCACGCCGGCTTCGGCGAGGGTGCGCATGGCCTTGAGCCGCGAATGCGGCGCCGAGGCTCTCGGCTCCATCTTCGCCGAGAGCTGGTTGTCCAAGGTGGTGACCGAGAAATACACCGACACCAGGCGGCGCCGCGCCATCGAGGCCAGCACTTCGACGTCGCGCACGATCGAGGCGTTCTTGGTGATCATGCTGAAGGGATGCGAGCAGGCGTCCAGCACGTCCATGACGCCGCGGGTGATGCGGTAACGTCGCTCGATCGGCTGGTAGGCATCGGTGTTGATGCCAAGCGCGATTGGCGCGCACTGGTAGCCGGGGCGGGCGAGTTCGTTCTGCAGGCGTTCGGCGGCGTTGACCTTAGCGAACAGCCGGGTCTCGAAGTCCAGGCCCGGCGACAGTTCCAGGTAGGCATGCGAGGGCCGCGCGAAGCAGTACACGCAACCGTGTTCGCAGCCGCGATAAGGATTGACCGACTGGCTGAAGCCGATGTCGGGCGAATCGTTGCGGGTGATGATGCTGCGCGCGGTTTCCTCGCGCACCTGGGTGTCCGGGCGCGAGCTCGCATCGGCGTCTTCGTAGACCGAGCCCCAGCCGTCGTCCTCGCCCTGGACGGTGGTGACGGCGTAGCGGCCGGCCACGTACGACGCCGCACCGCGGCCCTTGAAGGCAGTCGGCTGGATCGAGAGTCGGGCTTTGCGCGCAGCGTCCATCCGCGCAGCCTACGCCGGCGCCGTCGCAGGTTTCGCGACGCCGCCGGATCGCTCGGTTCCGCTGCTGCGTCGCCTGCCGGCTGAATGCGCCAGGGAGCAGCCCGAGCGCCGCATTCCGTGCCGCGTGGTGCCCGCTGAGCGGCGCACCACGTTCGATGCCGGACTATTCGATCGCGAAGCTGGTGCTAACCGAGGCGCTGACGCTGATCTGGCCGACCGACAAAGTCTCGCCGTCGCCCGATTCGCCGCCGCCACTGTTCTGCATGACGTTCTGCACCATCTGGCCGCCGCTCATGCCATTGCCCCAACGGCTGCCGCTGCGCCACCAGCCGCCGGAGTACGACTCCGACACGTTCAGCGCCGGCCCGCGCCGCACACCGAGCTCGGCCGCCAGCGCATCGGCTTTTTCCTTCGCCGCCTGCACCGCCAGAGCGCGCGCGGCATCGCGGTGCTTGCGCAGCTGCGAGGTGCGGAATTCGATGCCGTGGATGTACTGCACGCCGCTCGACAGCAGCCCGGTCAGCACGTTCTCCAGGTCGCCGATGCGGCTCAGCTTGATGCCGATGCTTTTGCGCACGATGTAGATCTGCGGCTTGGTGAACGAATAGTCGGAGTGGTAGGTCGGCTCGATGCTGATGAAATCGGTCTGCACGTCCTTGTCGGGCACGCCGCTGCGCTTGAGAAACGCCAGCGCCTTGGCGACGTTCTCGTCGTTGCTGCGCTTGGCCTGGTCGAGCTGGGCATGCCGCGATTCGACGCCGACATCGAGCAGGATCAGGTCCGGCACGACCTTGACCTCGGCCGAACCCGATACGTTGATGCTGCGTTGTTCGGCCTCGGCGGCGAAGGCCGGCGACAAGGGCAGGGCGAGTAAAGCGGCGGCGATGAGGAACCGGTGAATCATGGGAATCCTTCCTGTGGTTCGGGCGGGCGATGCCGCATCCTACGTCGCCGGGTCGCGGCCGGTCTTTGCCGGCGTCGGCAGTCGCCGCCGCGCTGCGGCCGGCGCCCGGGCTATGCCGGCCCGGGCCGGCGGGCTAGCCTAGGCCCGCGCGGCCGTGCCGGCGGCGCCGCTGCATCGATGGAGTTCCGACACGTGCTGGATCTGTTGCCCGACCTTTGGCGAGACCTGCTCGCCATTCCCCACCTCGGCCTGTATCTGACGATCGGCTGGGCGGTGTATCTGCTCGGGCTGGGTTTCTGGATCGTGTTGCAGAAGCGCGAGCCGGTGGCGACGATCAGCTGGCTGATCAGCTTGGCCGCGCTGCCCTACATCGGCTTCCTGATCTATTACTTCTTCGGCCCGTTGCGCATCCACCGCCAGCGCCTGCGCCGGGTGCGCGCCCGCGCCTCGCTGCCGGCGCCGCCGGCGGGTCTGACCCCGTCGCCGGAAGCGATCGAACTGGCCAAGCTCGGCCAGGCCACCACCGGCCTGCCGCCGACCACCGCGACCGACGTGCGCCTGCTGATCGACGGCGGCGCCAAGTACGCCGCGTTGCTGGCCGACATCGCCCAGGCGCGCGAGCACATCCACCTGGAGTACTACATCTATCTGCCCGATCGCACCGGCACCGCGCTGCGCGATGCCTTGATCGAGCGCGCCCGGGCCGGGGTCAAGGTGCGGCTGTTGATGGACGCGGTCGGCTCCGGCCAGACCTCGCGGCGCTTCCTCAAGCCCTTGCTCGAAGCCGGCGCCGAAGTGGCCTGGTTCCATCCGATGAAGCTGCGCTGGTTCTGGCGCCGGCCGTGGCTGAACCTGCGCACCCACCGCAAGATCGTCGTCATCGACGGCTTGGTGGGCTACACCGGCGGCATCAACATCACCGACGAGGAAGACGAGCGCCTGCGCGAGGATGCCTACCGCGACCTGCATCTGCGCCTGGAAGGCGACGTGGTTCGCGAGCTCGAACTGGTCTTCACCGAGGACTGGTGCTACGCCACCGGCCAGCCGCCGCTGAAGATGCAACACCCGCCGCCGCAACCCGGGCGCGTGGCCTCGCAAGTCGTCAGTTCCGGGCCGGATTCGCCCTGGGAAGCCATCCACCGCGTCCACGTCGGCGCGATCCACGCCGCGCAGCGCAGGGTCTGGCTGGTCACGCCGTATTTCGTGCCGAGCGAGGCCGCACGCATGGCCCTGACCTCGGCCGCGCTCGGCGGGCTCGACGTGCGCCTGCTGGTGCCCAAGCTCAGCGACAGCCGCCTGGTGACGTATGCGGCGCGCTCCTACTTCGACGAATTGCTCGACGCCGGGGTGAAGATCCACGAGTACGGCCCGCGTATGCTGCACAGCAAGGCCCTGCTGTGCGACGACAAGATGGCGATCATCGGCAGCGCCAATTTCGATCACCGCAGCTTCCGCCTCAACTTCGAGATCTCGGTGATGTTCTACAACGAGCAGCTCGCCGGCGAGTTGGCGACCCTGATTCAGGAAGAGTGCTCGCGGGCCCCGCGGGTGCGCCCGGACCGTGAACGTTCGCTGTGGCGCGCGCGCCTCCCCGAGGCCCTGGCCCGGCTGGTTTCGCCGCTGCTCTAGCCGTTTGTGCCGCCGGTCGCATCCGCCGGCGCCCCCAGCTGCCGCCGCCGCGGGTGCGCGCTACACTCGGCCTGGACCCGGCCGGAACCCTCCGTACCGGCCCTCCAACGCCGATCCAGGCCGGCAGTTCCGTCTGGGGACCCGCCTATCCGGATCGGGATTTTTTCAGGGAGCACGCCGCAATGCCTTGGGTTTACCTGCTGCTGGCCGCCGCCGCCTTCGTGCTGGCGTTGAAAACCACCTCGCCGGGGATCCTGGCCGTCAGCCTGTTGGCCGCACTCGGCCTGATGATCGCCGGCGTGATGAGTCTGCTCGCACGGCGCCTGGACAACACCAGCCGCGACGTGTCCTCGATCGTCGACCCGATGGAACTGCGTCGCCTGCGCGAGCAGGCCGAGGCGCGCAAGCTCGCCGCTTCGTCGCAGTCGGAATCCTCGCCGAACTGAAGCTGCGCGACGCCGCCAGTCCGGCCGCGCCGGACCGCACGCAATCCGGCGGCATCGCCTAGCCGAATGCCCGACCACTCGCCGTGCCTGACGCGGCGCGCTACGCTTCGCGTCATGACCGCCCTCAGTGTCAACGTCAACAAGATCGCCGTGCTGCGCAATTCGCGCGGCGGCGGCGAGCCCGATGTGCGCCGCGCCGCGCAGGCCTGCCTCGATGCCGGCGCCCACGGCATCACCGTGCACCCGCGTCCCGACGCCCGCCATATCCGCGCCGACGATGTCTACGCACTCGCCGAACTGACCCGCAGCCGCGGCGTCGAATTCAACATCGAAGGCAATCCGTTCGCACCGCCGCGCGCAGGCTATCCCGGCCTGCAGGCCCTGTGCCGCGCGACGCTTCCGGCCCAGGTCACCCTGGTGCCCGACGGCGACGACCAGCTCACTTCCGACCACGGCTTCGATTTCGAACGCGACGGCGAGCGGCTGCGCCCCTTGATAGCCGAACTCGCCGAGCTCGGCTGCCGCGTCAGCCTGTTCGCCGACGCCGACCGCGACGGCATCGAGCGCGCCGCCGAACTCGGCGCCGCACGGGTCGAGCTCTACACGGGTCCTTATGCCGAAGCCTTCGACGGCGGCGACCTCGATACCGCGTTGCTGACCTTCGCCGCCGCCGCCCGCCGCGCGCAAGCCGCCGGCCTGGGCGTCAACGCCGGCCACGACCTCAGCCAGGCCAACCTCGGCGCCTTCCTGCGAGGGGTCCCGAATGTCCTGGAAGTGTCGATCGGCCATGCCCTGATCGGCGAGGCCTTGTATCAAGGTTTGGATGCGACGGTGCGCGGGTATCTGGATGTGATCGCGAAGGCGCGTTGAGCGGTTCGTAGTCTCGTAGCGGCGCGTGGGGAAGGCGCGGGGTGAGCCGCGACCGCGCTGCGAGGGTTCGCGGCGCCTCGCTAAAGCAAGATCAAGATCAAACGCCAAGAGCTTCCGCCACTAAAGCGGCGGGTTACTTTCTTTTGTCATAAGCAACAAAAGAAAGGTAACCAAAGAAAAATGCTTTTCTTTGAATCACAGGCCCGCACGATCGGTGCATACGCAGGGATTTTTCATACGGGACATCCCTGTCCCGATGGAAAACGGCCCGCATCCCTGCGGGCCGCCCTCCGGGTCTTCGATTGCCTTCGCTAGTGCGCGGCGCCGCACAGCAACGACACAGCAAAACCTTTAAGGCAACGGTAACTTCTGCTTAGCCGTTGCCGTTGCCGTTGCCGTTGCCGTTGCCGTTGCCGTTGCCGTTGCCGATATTTTGATCTGCTTTGCCGCTTTACCGGTCAAGTGGAGACCCGGAGGGCGGCGCACAGGACGTGCGCCGTTTTTCGATAA
>NZ_JBQEOE010000017.1:76625-106825 GCF_052045105.1 Lysobacter sp. 22409
CTTTGACCGAAGGGAATCCAGACGGACTTTTGGGCTTAGCAAAAGAAAGTAACCCGGCCGCGTCAGCGGACGGAAGCTTTGCTTTTGATAGACGCGCCACAAGACCATCACATCGCGGTCGCGGCTTGTGACCGAAGGAAATCCAGTAGGACGCCGCTCCTACCCTGCGAAAGTAAACCGTTTCGACGAGCGACAACGGCGTTGTCACCTTTGCGAATCCCTTGGTCGCGGCTCACGCCGCTCCTACAGAAGGTTAGCGCCGTTGCAGGCGCAGGACCGAAATAACGCAGTCACGACACGAGACCAAGAAAAACGGCCGCCCTCGCAGGCGGCCGTCCCATCGTGGTCGATACGAACGCTCAACGCAGGCGGACCTTCCTCAACGCGTCGAGATATTGCTCAAACCGCTGTCGCGCGCAGCCGAAATCGCGTGGGTGAATCCCTGGTAATCGGCATCGGCGTTCGCACCAACCTCGAGCACGGTGTCGGGCGAGGCCACCGCCAGCGCCTTCAATGCGGCCGGCAACTCGGTTGCGGACAGACTGCGGCCGTCGAGCTCGAAGCTTCCGTCCTGCTCGACGATCAGCATCGCCTTGGGCGCCACCGGCACCGGCTTGTCGCGGGAAACGGGCAGGCTCAGGTTCAATTGCCCGGTCAGGACCGGCGCGGTGACCATGAAGATGATCAACAACACCAACAGCACATCGACCAGGGGCGTGACGTTGATTTCAGCGACGACCTCGTCGTTGCGGTACGCGGAAACGGAGTAAGCGGAGCCGGCCATAAGCACCTCCATCCTGGGGCGGGACGCCCGGCTTCACGTTAAGCCCGTCACAGTTCGTCGCGCAAGAGGCGGCGATCGCGCATAAAAAAACGCCGCCCGGTGGGCGGCGTTCTCACGACGGTAAGCGTCGGTTTCGCAAGAATTACTTCTGGACGAAACCGATCTTTTTCATGTCTGCGTTTTTGGCGTAAGCCAGCACCTTGGCGAGGATGCCGTATTCGGCGTCTTCGTTGGTGTCGATTTCTAGCAGAGGTTGATTGGTGGGATCGCGTTGAACCGTTTCCTTCATCATCCCCGGGATCGCCTGCAGCGGCGTCGGGTTGTCGTTCCAGAACACCTGGCCAGTCGAATCGATCCGCAGCGCGATCGGCGGCGGCGGCTCCTGCGTCTGGGGCGGCGGGTTCAACGTCGGTTGCGGCAGGTTGACGTCGATCGGGTAAGACACCGTGGGCGCCGTGACCATGAAGATGATCAGCAGCACCAACAGCACGTCGACCAGCGGGGTCACGTTGATGTCGGAGATCGCGCCGCTATCGGAGTTGTTGCTGAAAGCCATGTGCTCGGTCTCCGATTAACGTTCTTTGATCGCGATGAAGCCGACCTTGCGCATGCCCTGCCTCTGCGCAATGGTCACCACTTCATTGACCACGCGGTACTTCGTGGTGCGGTCGCCGCGGACGTTGATCTGCGGCTGCGGGGTCTTCTGCGCTTCAACCGAAAGACGGCTCTCCAGCTGGTCGCGGGTGATCGGCTCGTCGTTCCAATACAGCGAGCCGCTCTCCTGGATCGCCAAGGTGATCGGCGGAGTCTTGGGCGGCTCCTCCGTCTTGGTGAGAGTGGCTTCGGGCAGCTTGATTTCGACCTTATGGGTCATCAGCGGCGCGGTGATCATGAAGATGATCAGCAGCACCAGCATCACGTCCACGAGGGGCGTGACGTTGATGGTGGCCATCGGGCCGTTGTCGTTGCCTGTACTGAAGGCCATGTCCGAACTCCAACTACGCTAAATGAGAGGCGTCAGTGTTGATTAGCGCTTGTTCGACAGTTCGCCGACGCGCGAGCCGGTGGCGAAGAAGTCGTGCAGGTCGTGGGCGAAGGTGTCGAACTTGTTGTTCGTGACACGGTTCAGACGCACGAAGAAGTTGTAGGCGAGCACGGCCGGGATCGCGACGAACAGACCGATCGCGGTCATGATCAGCGCTTCGCCCACCGGGCCGGCAACGGCCTGGATCGAGGACTCGCCGCTGGCGCCGAGGCGGAGCAGGGCGTGGTAGATGCCCCAGACCGTACCGAGCAGACCGACGAACGGAGCGGTCGAGCCGACGGTGGCGAGCACGGTCAGACCGGCTTCCAGACGCGAGCTCTCGCGGGTCACGGCCTGACGCAGGGCGCGATCGACGAACTCCGAGCGGTTCAGCGACTCGACCAGACGCGAACCTTCGTGGCGCTGGTGGTGAGCGGCGGCCTGGGCGGCGTCGAGGGCGATCTTGGAGAACGGTTCGCTGCGCGACTGTTCTTCCATGTAGCGGATCGCGTCCTGGGCGTTCGGGGTTTCCCAGAACGTGCTGACGACGCGGTCGGAAGAGCCGCGCAGGCGCAGATTCTTAACGAAATTGATGACGATCCAGTAGACCGACAGAACCGACATCAGCGTGAGCGTGATGAACACGATCCAGCCGACGAGGTCGAAGTTCTGCAACAGATGCGAAAAGCTCATCTGCTGAAGCGCTTCAGCGTTGGAGCCTCCGGCGGCGGCGGTGGTGGTTTGCTGCAGCATGACGCTTACCTTTGAATGTCGTGGAAAGGAAAGAAGGTATTACGAAGTAGCGGTGTTCATCAGGCGGGACAACAGTCGCGCCGACCCCGATCAGGTCGGCGGGACGAAATCGACGGGAACGCGGACGCGGCTGGCGACCGGTTGACCGTTGCGCACTTCAGGGTTGAAGCGCCACTTGCGGGCAGCGTCCATGGCCGCGCGATCCAGATTGCGGTTACGGCTGGATTTTTCGACCTGCACGTCCATGACGTTGCCCTGGGCGTCGATGCTGATGACCAGGACTACGGTACCGCCTACGCCCTGACGGGCTTCGGTCGGCGGGTACTTCGGCGGATTCAGGCGACGCGAGGACGGATCGACGCTGGAGCCGATGTCGCTGGCGGCCGTCGGCGGCGCAGGCGGAGCCGGCGGCGGCGCAGGCGGGTCGATCGGACTCGGGTCCAGATTCTCGACCGGCGGCTGGTCCGGCGGCGGGGGAGTCGGGGTCGGTCGCGGCGGGGACAGTTCCTTCGGAGGCTGCTTGAGCTCCTTGGGCGGTTCCGGCGGCGGCGGCGGCGGCGGCGGGGGCGGCGGCGGAGGCTTGATGATGTTGACCATCGTCACCTGCTCTTCGTCCTGCTGCTGGGCAGGTGGCGTCATTGGGGCCAGCAACAACAGGAGCGCCGCGGCATGCACAGCGATCGCGCAGGTGATACCGGCAATACGTGCCCAGTTCAACCCTTCGCGGTCGTTGTCATCTTTCCTAACTTGGAGTTCGAGGTCTTGCGTCATGCCGTCAGCTCGGGAGGTGTTTCCGGACGCCAGGGCGCCTCGGGCCATCGTTCGGTTCCTGCAACCGTTTCCAGTCGCGGGAACCTCCTAGCATATACCAAACCGCGTCACAGGTTCCAAGCGCGGTTGGGCATCTCTTTGCTGAATTACTTGCCTTTCAGCGCGAGAATCTTGTTGGCGTCGTCGGGCTTTTTAACGCCCTTCGCTATCGCCTGCTTGGCGGCTTCCTTTGCCTCGGGAATGCGATCCTCTTGCCACAGAACACGGGCGAGATTCAGGTACGTCTCACCATCCGGTGCGAGAGGAGCCGCTTTCTTGTACGCGTCGATCGACTTCGCAGTCTGATCGGAGAAGTAATAGGACTGGGCCAGCGCCACGTAGGCCTGGTAGTCCGGCTTGAGGACGCCCTTCTCGAGGCCCTCGGTGATCACGCCGGCCGCTTCCTTCTCTTTGCCATCCAGATTCAGATAGGTGGCGTAGAGCTGGCGGTAGTCCTTGTCTTCGGTGAACTGACCGGCGGCGCGGACCTTTTCCAGCACGACGGCGGCCTTGTCGAGCATGTCGGCCTGCGAGTACACCGCGGCGACATTCATCTGGGCGCGCTTGTCGTTCGGGGTCTTGGCGGCGATCGCCTCGGCGATCTTGGCCGCGTCGGCACCCTGATTGTTCTCAATGTAGCTGGCCATCAGCAATTGCTGCCATTCGACCTTCGGCTCGGGCGAGGCGTCGATGGCTTGCTTGATCGCCTTGGCGGCGTCCGGATAACGCTCCAGACGGTACAAGGCGTTGCCGCGCACGATCAGGTGCTCGGGCTTGGTGCTCTTGGTTTCCGCCAGGAAGCGATCGGCCGTCGCCAGCGAATCGGCGTACTGGTCTTCCTGCAGCTGCAGCTGGGCCATCATGAACATCGCGCCGAAATGGCCGTTGTTGTCGAGGCCGTTGAATTCCAGCGCTTGCTTGAGATAGGCGATCGCGGCCTTGCTGTCGTCGCCGTCGTAGGCGAGCTGGGCGCCGATCTGCGCGGCGAACGAACGCTCGTAAGCGTTGAAGGCGGTGTTGGCGATGATTTCGTCAGCGACGGCGCGGGCTTCGGCAGCCTTTTCCTTGTCGTAGAACTCCATCATCTTCTGCAGCTTGGCGCCGCCCTTCGACGAAGCCTTCGCGTCGGGCGCGGTGCGCGTCGCGTTCGGGAACTGGTTCTCGGCCTTGGTGGTGCTGCCTTTGCTGCTTTCCTTGTTGGCGCGGCGCTGCGCATTGCGCTCGGCCATGCTCTGCGCGTTGACCTGGGAGACTGCGCCGAAGACCAGCGTCACGCCCATCGCGGCGGCCAGCAGGGTGCTACGGCGGGTGGGTTGCTTGTTCATGTACTCACCTCAGAGAGACTCAGCGGCCGCAGGCGGGTGGCCTTGTGGCGGAACGGCGCAAGGCCAAGGGGCCGTCACGCTAACAGAAACTTGGGGCCGCGCGATACGGGTTAACACAGCCATTTTCACCTGGATTTCATCCACACTTCGGCGTACGGCCGGAGGCGCGGGCCTGCTCGAAGGTGGGAATCAAGGCCCCGGCGCGAGCGTTCAGCTCCTGGATGCGCGATTGCGGGTCGGGGTGGGTAGAGAGCCATTGCGGGGGCCGCGAAGCGCTCGCGGCGATCATGTTCTGCCACAGGTTCACGGCCTGGCGCGGGTCGTAGCCGGCCTGCGCCATCAGCCGTTGGCCGACCACGTCGGCCTCGCTTTCCTGGGTGCGCGAGCCCGGCAGCAAGAACGCCGTCTGCAGGGCCGCGCCGCCGAGCTGGTTGGTGGCGTTGACCGCCCCCTCGCCGTAGCGCGAGCCGACCAGGCTGCCGAGGATGCCCAGGCCGACCTGGGCGCTCATTTGCCGGGTGATGCGTTCGTCGTGATGGCGCGAGACCACGTGGCCGATCTCGTGGGCGATCACCGCCGCGAGCTGGTCCTGGTTCTTGGCGACCGTGAAAATGCCGGTGTTGACGCCGACCTTGCCGCCCGGAAGGGCGAAGGCATTCGGCGAATTGTCGGCGAACAGGGCCACATCCCAGTTCGCCTGCCAGCCTTGCGGCAGTTGCTGGGTAATCGAGTTGACCACGCAGCGCACGTAGGCATTCTGGCGCGGGTCGGTGCTCAGGCGCTGCTTGCTCTTGGCCTCCTCGAAGGCCTTGGCGCCCATCAGGTTGAGCTGCTCCTGCGACACCGCACCGATGTGCTGGGTACGCCCGGTCGGCGAAGTCGTGGTGGCGCAGGCGGTCACCACGGCGGCGACCGAAAGCGCAAACAGGATGCGTTTCATGACGATTCCCCAGAACGAACTAACTTTGTAGCGCCGCCTGGATTAATACTTCGTCAACGAGGGTGCCTCAAAGGCTTGCAAAAAGCGCCGTACCTGCCACCAGGTTGTTGAGCGCATGCACCGCAAAGGCCGCCCACAGGGTACCGGTGCGCCGGTAGGTGGCGGCGAAGACCGCGCCCATGAAGGCGTACACCGCCCACAGCATCAGCATGTTCCAGCCCTGGCTGGCGCCGAGCCCGGGCGGCTCATGGACCAGTGCGAAGGCGATCGAGCTCAGCGCCAGGCCCAGCCCGGGCCGCCCCGCGGCCCACAGTCGGCCGAACAGCACCCGCCGGAACAGCAATTCTTCGTAGGCCGGCGCGATCAGCACGGCGAAGATCAGCAACAGAAACGGATGTTTGGCGACCGCTTCGCTGAGCACCAGGTTGCTGGGCGTCATCTCGACCTGCAGCTGCTGCGCGAGCAGGCCGACCAGCATGCTGAAACCGGTGGTCGCGAGCAGGGCCACCAGGATCGCGAGCCAGGTCGATTTTCGCCACAGGGCGCGCCACGAGGCGGCGCATTCCTCGCGCGTCGCCCGGCGACGCAAAAGATAAACCGTCAATGCGCCCAGGCCGGTGCCGACCAGGGTGATCGCGATCATCGCATCGGAGCCGGCGTCCATTTCGACCGGGACGCCGCGCAGGCCTTGCAACAGTCCCCACAGCACACCGCCGATCATGACGAACGCGGCGAGCAACACCACCGACAGCAGCAAGTCGATCGCGAATCCGGCGACGCTGCCCAACCATCCGCGGCGCGTCGTCGCCGGCGAGGGCGACGACGCGGGGATCAGATCCGCAACCGGATCAGACGCCGCCGGATCAGACGTCGAGATTGGCCACCTTCAGCGCATTGTCTTCGATGAACTCGCGGCGCGGTTCGACCACATCGCCCATCAAGGTGCTGAAGATCTGATCGGCGGCGACGGCGTCTTCGATGCGCACCTGCAGCAGGCGACGCGTTTCCGGATTGACCGTGGTGTCCCACAGCTGCTCGGGGTTCATTTCGCCCAGACCCTTGAATCGCTGGATAGCGCGGCCTTTTTTGGCTTCTTCGAGCAACCAGGCCTGGGCCTGGGCGAAGCTGGTGACCGCCTGCGCGCGGTTGCCGCGCACGATCTGCGCGCCTTCGCGCACCAGGCCGTGCAGCATCGACGCCGCTTCGCGCAGCGAACGCAACTCGCCGCCTTCGAACGCCGACAACGGCAACACCTGGATCAGCTGCTGGCCCATGTGATTGCGCGTGACCAGCAATGCGGCCTGGCGGGTTTCGTTGGCCGGATGCAGTTCCAGCGCGTAACGCGGCTTGCCCAGGCCGGTCTGGTTGAGACGCTTTTCGAGCAGGTCGAGTTCGTGGCGCTCGTCGACATTGGCCAGCAGATGCGCGGTGTCGAGCGGGGTGAAATCGATCAGCGCCTGCAGCACGTTCGGATCGTAGCGATGCGCGTTGCGGGCGATGGTTTCGCGCGCACTGGCGTAAGCCAGCAGCAACTTCTCCAGCGCCGCGCCTTCGATCGGCGGTTCGCCGGCGGCCGGAATCAGCCCGGCGCCTTCGACCGCGTTGCCGGCGAGGTAAGCGTCGAGCGCGGCATCGTCCTTGAGGTAGAGCTCGTTCTTGCCCTGCTTGATCTTGTACAGCGGCGGCAGGCCGATGTAGATGTGGCCGCGCTCGATCAGCTCGGGCATCTGCCGGTAGAAGAACGTCAGCAGCAAGGTGCGGATGTGCGAGCCGTCGACGTCGGCGTCGGTCATCAGGATGATGCGGTGATAGCGCAGCTTGTCCGGGTTGTACTCGTCCTTGCCGATGCCGGTGCCGAGCGCGGTGATCAGGGTGCCGACTTCGGCGCTGCCAAGCATGCGGTCGAAACGCGCGCGCTCGACGTTGAGGATCTTGCCCTTGAGCGGGAGGATCGCCTGGGTCTTGCGGTTGCGGCCCTGCTTGGCCGAGCCGCCTGCGGAGTCGCCCTCGACGATGAACAGTTCGCTGAGCGCCGGGTCCTTCTCCTGGCAGTCGGCGAGCTTGCCGGGCAGGCCGGCGATGTCGAGCGCGCCCTTGCGGCGGGTCAGGTCGCGCGCCTTGCGCGCGGCTTCGCGGGCGCGGGCGGCGTCGATGATCTTGCCGGTGATGGCACGGGCCTCGTTGGGGTGTTCCTGCAGGAACTCCTCCAAACGTGCACCGAACGTGCTCTCAACGACCGGGCGGACCTCGGAACTGACCAGTTTTTCCTTGGTCTGCGAGGAAAAGCTCGGGTCCGGTACCTTGACCGACAGCACCGCGATCATGCCTTCGCGCATGTCGTCGCCCGACAGGGCGATCTTGGCCTGCTTGGCCAGGCCGCTCTGTTCGATGTAGTTGGTCAGGGTGCGGGTAAGGGCGGCGCGGAACCCGATCAGGTGGGTGCCGCCGTCCTTCTGCGGAATATTGTTGGTGAAGCAGAACATCGTCTCCTGGTAGGAGTCGGTCCACTGCAGCGCCACGTCGACGGTGATGCCGTTCTGTTCGCCCGACACCGAGATCACGTTCGGGTGCAACGGCGTCTTGAGTTGGGCCAGATGCTCGACGAAGGAACGGATGCCGCCCTCGTACTGGAACAGGTCGCGGCGGCCTTCGCCGCGCTCGTCGACCAGGGTGATCTTGACCCCGGAATTCAGGAACGACAGCTCGCGCAGGCGCTTGGCCAGGATGTCGTAGTGGAATTCGACGTCGGTGAAGATCTCCACGGCCGGCTTGAAGCGCAGCAGGGTGCCACGCTTGCTCGAGGCCTCGAGCTGCTTGAGCGGGTAGATCGGCTCGCCGAGGGCGTATTCCTGCTGGTACTGGTGACCGTCGCGCCAGATGTTCAGCCACAGGTGCTCGGACAGGGCGTTGACCACCGACACGCCGACGCCGTGCAGACCGCCGGACACCTTGTAGCTGTTGTCGTCGAACTTGCCGCCGGCATGCAGCACGGTGAGGATCACCTCGGCCGCGGACACGCCTTCTTCCTTGTGGATGTCGACCGGAATGCCGCGACCGTTGTCGTAGCAGGAAACCGAACCGTCTTCGTGCAAGGTGACGATCACATCGTCGGCATGACCCGCCAGCGCTTCGTCGATGGCGTTGTCGACAACCTCGAAGACCATGTGGTGCAGGCCGGTGCCGTCATGGACGTCGCCGATGTACATGCCCGGGCGCTTGCGCACGGCCTCGAGACCGCGCAAGACGGTGATCTTGCTGGAGTCGTAGGTCTGCGATTGCGGGGCCGGGGCGGAGGTCGGATCTTGCGAGGGGTCGTGCTCGGTGTTGGTCATTGCGTCAACAGGCTCCGACGACGCGCTGCCGGCGAGGGCGCCGGACGCGTCGAGACACAGTAAAGAAGTGATCGAAGTATAGCAGGCGGGGCGTACGGCCCCGCGCTACGACGGACGCGGCGCCGGAGCGCCGGGTGGGTGGCGCTCGTCCCTGGAACGGGCTCCGAGGCGCTTACAGCGCCGTCCAGGCCTCTGAGATGGTGGCGAAGCCGGGGTTTTTAAAGCCGGCGCGGGAGATGAGGCCCATGTTTCACGTGGAACATGGGTTGAAACGAAGGTTTTGGGTCCTGGACCGGCTTTGGCGCCGCTCAAGGCTTGTCGTTAGCGGCTTCGCTGCCACGGCATTAGCTCGGCGGACCTTGTTGGGCGAGGGCGACCGTCGGGAACAGCAGGCCCGCTCCCCCGCAAGTGGCAGCATTCTCGGCTGGGGCCACGCGAAGCGGCGGATGGTTGCACGACCGGGTCCGGGCAGCCACGAGCAAGGCCGCACCTCAACCACCGGACTTCCGGGCCAGCACGGTCGAAGCCCCGGTCGCCCGAAACCACGAGCCCTCTGTGTCGAAGGCCTCGATCCGCCCACTCCCGATAGGGATTCTCAGGGCGTTTCGAGCGCCGTGGCTCAGCCCGACTGCGGCAGCTCGCCGAGCAATCCATGTTCCACGTGGAACCTGGTCAGTTCGACCTGCATCGAGGCCAGGGCCGGCGGCGGATCGGTGCCGGTGATGAAAACCTGGGCCTTCGACGCCAGCAGGCGTTCCAGCACCCGTTGCTGATGATTCCGGTCCAACTCGGAGGCAAGATCGTCCAGGGCCACCACCGGCCATTCGCCGCGGATCGCGGCATGGTGCTCGGCCTGGGCGAGCAGGGCGCACAAGGCGGTGAGCTTGGCTTGGCCCCGCGACAAAGCCTCGCGGCCGGGTAGGCCGCCGAAGGCGATACGCCAGTCGGCCCGGTGCGGCCCGACCGAGGTGTAGCCGGCCAGTTGGTCGCGTTCGCGGGCCAGCAGCAGGGCATCGGCGAGCGGAAACTCGTCGCGGCGCCAGCCCGGCAGGTAATCCAGGCGCACCGCCCCGAGCCCCGGCGCCAGTTCGGCGGCCAGGGCCGAAAACTTCGGCTGCAGTTCGTCGAGGTACTGGTGGCGGCGCCGGGTCAGGGGCTCGCCGGCCTCGGCGAGCTCGTGGTCCCAGGCATCGAGCTGGCCGTCGCGGGCCCGCGCCTTGAGCAGGGCGTTGCGCTGCTTCAATGCCCGGGTATAGCGCCGCCATAGCGGAGTGAAGTCAGGTTCCACGTGGAACAACCCCCAATCGAGGTAGCGGCGGCGGATCTCGCCGGCTCCGGTGATCAGGGAATGGCTGCCGGGCTCGAAACTGACCACGGCCAAGGCCGCGCACAATTCCCCGAGCTGGGACACCGAGGCGCCATCGAGGCGGCCGACCCATTCCTGGCCGCTGTGGCGCAGTCCGGCCTTGCGGCGCTGCTCGCGCCGCGCCTCCTGCCATTCGACGAAGACCTCGAGAGCGGGGTCGCCGGCCCGGATCAGGCCATCGCGCACGCGGCCCCGGAAACTGCGGCCGTAAGCCATCAGGTGCAGGGCCTCGAGCAGGCTGGTCTTGCCCGCACCGTTCTCGCCGGTAATCAGGTTGATTCCGGGAGCCGGCAACAGGCTGACTTCGGCGAAACGCCTGAATCCACGGGCTTCCAGACGGGTGACATGCATCGGCAGATGATCGCAGAAGGGGAGGGCCGGCAGTCGGGCAGGCGATCCGAAAGCCACAAACGGACACGCCCGGACTGGCCGGGCGTGTGATGTTCCACGTGGAACCGGGTGGTTGGCCCGGTTTCGTTGCGCTTGCCGTTACAGGCGCAGCGGCATCACGACATGACGGCAACGTTCGTTCGAAGCCTCGCGCACCAGGGCCGAGGAGTTCGCGTCGCGCAGCGCCAGGATCACGTGCTCGTCGCGCAATGCGGTCAGGGCATCGAGCAGATAGTTGACGTTGAAGCCCACGGCCAGGTCGTCGACCTTGGTGTCGGCTTCGACTTCTTCCTGCGCTTCTTCCTGTTCCGGGTTATGCGCGCTGATCTTGAGCTGGCCCGGCGAGACCTCGATGCGCACACCGCGGTACTTCTCGTTCGACAGAATCGCCGCACGCTGCAGGGACGCACGCAGGATTTCGCGCTCGATCTTGACCTCGCGATCGGCGCCGATCGGGATCACCGCTTCGTAATCCGGGAAACGGCCGTCGATGAGCTTGCTGGTGAAGGTGACATCGTCGCGCTTCACCCGGATGTGCCCGCGGCCCATCTCGAGCTCGACTTCGCGATCGCCGCCTTCGAGCAGACGCTGCAATTCCTGCACGCCCTTGCGCGGCACGATGATCTGGCGCTTGGTCTGCGCATTGCCTTCGTACGGCGCTTCGCACAGGGCGAGGCGGTGTCCGTCGGTGGCGACGCAGCGCAGGCTGTTCTCGCGCAGGTCGAACAACAGGCCGTTGAGGTAATAGCGCACGTCCTGCTGGGCCATCGCGAACGCGGTGCGTTCGATCAGCTCCTTGAGGGCGGCTTCCGGTACCCGAACTCGTTCGGTGGCTTCGACTTCGTCGATCGACGGGAAGTCGTTGGCCGGCAGGCTGGCGAGCGTAAAGCGCGACCGTCCTGCCTGGACCGTGACCTTCTCCGCCGTCTGCGTAACGGTGACCTTGCTGCCGTCCGGAAGCGCTCGAATGATCTCGAACAGCTTGCGTGCCGGAATCGTGGTTTCGCCGTCCTTCGCATCGTCGACCGCGACCCGCGAAATCATTTCGACTTCGAGATCGGTACCGGTCAGCGAGAGCTGCCCGTCCTTGACCTGCACGAGCAGGTTGGCCAGGACCGGCAAGGTCTGCCGACGTTCGACGACGTTGACCACTTGGGCCAACGGCTTGAGAAAGACTTCGCGTTGCAGGCTGAAACGCATGCGGACCCCTTGCCCGTCGGTGGGCCTAAGCCCATTACTAAAGAGATGTATAAATCAAAAGCTTGGTGGTGATGGTGTAGCGAAAAACGCTGGAGAAGTCATTTAAGCAATTGATTTACAAGCGGTTTTCGGTACTTCAAAAGCGGGTAGAACTGGCCCTGGGCATGCGGTACATCCTGTGGATAAAAAGGGCGCCGATTGGCGGCCACTGACTTGTCCACAGTTTGTACGACTTTCATCCCCCGAGTTATGCCTTTCGCAACAAACACTTACCGATTACCTTGTGTCTCGTCGCAGCGCGGATCGTCTTGCGAGCGGTGGCAGCGGCGACAACTCAAGCGTTCCAGGCAGGCATCTGCCTGGCAGGGTTCCGGTTTCGGCGAACGAGGCGGATGACGGGCATCCGGACCACGAACGTCGGCACCGAACTCTCGCGGTTTACGACGACGCCATCGAGCGGTGTTGCGTTCCCATCGGGTGAGCGCGGACCGCGGATGCGGTCCAGGCGGCCTCACTCGCTGAGCTTGCGAATCAACTTGTCCCAATCCTCACGCAGCTTGCCGTCGGTTTCCATCAAGGTGCGGATCTGCCGGCAGGCATGCAAAACGGTCGTGTGGTCGCGACCGGCGAAGGCATCGCCGATCTCCGGCAACGAGTGCTCGGTCAGTTCCTTGGTCAGCGCCATGGCGACCTGACGTGGACGAGCGAGCGAGCGCGTACGCCGTTTCGACAACAAGTCCTTGATCTGAAGGCCGTAGTAGTCTGCCACGGTCTTCTGGATGTTGGGGATGCCGATCGCCTGCTGCTGCGCACGCAGCAGATCGCGCAGGGTTTCCTGGGCGAACTCGGTGGTGATCGCGCGGCCGGTGAAGTTGGCGCGGGCGGTCAGCGTGTTGAGCGCGCCTTCCAGGTCGCGCACGTTCGAGCGCATCTTCTTGGCCAGCAGGAAGGCGACTTCCTCGGGCACCGCGGCGCCGCGTTCCTTGGCCTTGGAGATCACGATCTGGGCGCGGGTCTCGAAGTCCGGCGGCTCGATCGCGACCGACAAGCCCCAGGCCAGGCGCGACTTCAGCCGCGGCTCCAGGCCTTCGACTTCGCGCGGATAGCGATCGCAGGTCAGGATGATCTGCTGCTTGCCGTCGAACAGCGCATTGAAGGTGTGGAAGAACTCTTCCTGGGTGCGGTCCTTGCCGGCGAAGAACTGGATGTCGTCGATCAGCAGCGCGTCGACGCGCTGGAACTGACGCTTGAACGCATCCATGGTCTTGTCCTGCAGCGCCTTCATCATCGCGCTGAAAAACTGCTCCGAACGCAGGTACATCACCCGCATCGCCGGATTGGCGTCGCGCATGGCGTTGCCGGCGGCGAACATCAGATGGGTCTTGCCCAGGCCGGTGCCGCCGTACAACAGCAACGGGTTGTGGGCGCGTTCGCCGGGTTTCTGCGCCGCCTGCCAGGCCGCGGCGCGGCCGAGCTGGTTGCTGCGGCCTTCGACGAAGTTGTCGAAGGTGTAGTGATTGTCGAGGTTGCCCTGGAACGGCTCGGGCGGCGCGACCGGACGCGGCGCGCTGACCGCGATCTCCGATTCGCGCGCCACCGCCGGCACCGCCCGCGGCAGCGAACCGATCTCGAGGCTGACCTCGCCGCTGCCGGCGAAATACGACAGCAACTCGCGAATACGGCCCAGGTAACGTTCGCGCACGTGTTCGACCACGAACGCGTTCGGCGCATACAGCACGGTGACGTCGTCGCGTCGCGTCGCCTGCAGCGGTTTCAACCAGGTATGTACATCCTCGACCGGAAATTCGGCTTCGAGGCGTTCGAGGCAGCGGGGCCAGGCTTCCATCTGTAATGCGTCTTCTTATGCGTAACTGACTCGGTCGGCAGGCCTGGCGGCGCAGCGGACGAAAGCGGCCGAGCGCACGATGCGAACATCGTGGCGGACAGGGCCGGGGGTCGGTCAGACTACCATCGGGACCCAGTCCGGAACAGGACTAATCCACAGGTTCATGCACAGGCTGCGCGCGTCGTGCCGACGCGCACGACGGCGCCGTCGATGGGCCGGTCCAAACGTCAAAGTAAACAAGGGCTTGACCCGGACTCTGGGCAACCTCTAGAATCGGCGGTCCTATTACGTCGTTACATCGAGCCGGATCATGGCCACCAAGCGCACCTACCAGCCCAGCAACCTCAAGCGCAAGCGCGACCACGGTTTCCGTGCCCGCATGGCGACCGCCGACGGCCGCAAGATTCTCGCCCGTCGTCGCGCCAAGGGCCGCAAGCGTCTCTGCGCCTAAGCGTCGATTCGGCCGCCTGCGCTGACCCAGCGCCGCGCGGCCGTACGCATACGATGAATTCGACCCGCTTCCCGCGCACCGCGCGGGTACGCGCGCGCTCCGACTTCGATCGAATTTTCAAGCATGGTCGGCGCGTGGCGCTGCCCGTGCTTGCTTTGCATTTCCAAGCCGATCAGGCCGTCGCCCCGCGACTGGGTCTGGCCGTGTCGCGCAAGGTCGATCCGCATGCGGTCGGCCGCAACCGCATCAAGCGCGTGTTGCGCGACGCCTTCCGCCATGCCCGGGACGAACTGGCGCCGGGCGACTATGTGATCGTCGCCCGCCCTGGGGCCTCGCGCTGCAGCGGCGAGGAACTCCGCACCGCTTTCCACAGTCTGCTCAAGCGCGCCGGTACCCGGCCTGCGCCTGCATTGCCCCTGACTCCTGCGCCCGGCACAATGCCGGCCGCTTCCCCCTCCGACCCCCTGCCGGACCCCGGTCCCGGCTGAGCCTGCCTGCTGCCCATGAACCAGACCCGTGCTTTTCTGATCCTCGCCTGGCTGATGGTGGCGACTTTGTTGTGGATGGAGTGGGGCAAGGAGAAGTCGGCGCCGCCGGCTCCGATTGCGGCCGCCGTCGCACCGGCCAGCAGCGTGCCCACGGCGGCGCCCGCGGTTGCCGCCGGCGTGCCGGGCGCTCCGAACACCGCCGCGGTGCCGAACACCCCGGCCCCCGCCTCGACGGTGACCACCGCCGGCGCGACCGCCGGCGAGGCCCTGGTCGTGGTGACCACCGACGTGCTCAAGGTCAACCTGCGCGGGGGCGAGCTCAGCGAAGCCGACCTGCTCAAGTACCCGATGACCTCCGAGCCGAACAGCCCGCCGATGCGTTTGCTGGCGAGCGACTCGACCCTGTACTTCGTCGCCCAGAGCGGTTGGGTCAGCCAGGGCAACGCCGCGCCGACCCACGAGTCGGGTTTCCGCTACGCCGGCGACCAGCGCAACCTGGTCCTGGCCGCGGGCGTCAACGAGCTCGCCGTGCCGTTTACCTGGACCGGCCCGAACGGCGTCAGCATCCAGCGCACCTACACCTTCCGCCGCGGCGACTACGCCGTGCGCGTGCGCGACGAAGTCGTCAACGCCAGCACCTCGCCGTGGCAGGGCTACGTCTACCGCCAGCTCAGCCGGGTGCCGCGCGAGCTCGCCCACAAGGGGCCCTTCAGCCCCGAGCAGTACAGCTTCCAGGGCGCGGCGTGGTACAGCCCGACCGACAAGTACGAGAAGCGCAAGTTCGAGGACTTCAGCGACGACGGCAAGCTCGACAAGCAGGTCAACGGCGGCTGGATCGCGATGCTGCAGCACCACTTCTTCGCCGCCTGGATCCCGGGCGCGAAGGACGCGGGCCAGTTCTCGCTCGAAGAACTCAGCGCCGGCGCCGCGCCGCAGTACCTGATCCGCGACATGGGCCCCGGCGTCAACGTCGCCCCGGGCGCCAAAGCCGTGACGGAAGCGCGCCTGTGGGTCGGCCCGAAGCTGGTCAAGGCGATCGAAGCCCAGGACGTCGCCGGCCTCGACCGCGCCGTCGACTTCAGCAGCTACAGCATCTTCGCGACCCTCGCCAACGGCCTGTTCTGGCTGTTGGAGAAAATGCACAACCTGTTCGGCAACTGGGGCTGGGCCATCGTCGGCCTGGTGGTGCTGCTCAAGCTCGCCCTGTACCCGCTGTCGGCGGCGCAGTACAAGTCGGCGGCGAAGATGCGCAAGTTCCAGCCGCGCGTCGCCCAGCTCAAGGAGCGTTACGGCGACGACAAGCAGAAGTTCCAGATGGCGCTGATGGAGCTGTACAAGAAGGAGAAGATCAATCCGGTCGGCGGCTGCCTGCCGCTGCTGCCGCAGATGATCATCTTCATGACCTTGTACTGGATGCTCGCCGAGTCGGTCGAGCTGCGTCATGCGCCGTGGTTCGGCTGGATCCAGGATCTGACCGCGCGCGATCCCTTCTTCGTGCTGCCGCTGATCAACATCGCGATCATGTGGGCGACCCAGAAGCTCACGCCGATGACCGGCATGGACCCGGCTCAGGCCAAGATGATGCAGTTCATGCCGCTGATCTTCGGCGTGATCCTGGCCTTCCTGCCGGCCGGCCTGGTGCTGTACCAAGTGGCCAACGGCGGCCTCGGCCTGCTGCAGCAGTACCTGACCACCAAGCGCTACGCCGAAGCGACGCCGGCGACCAGCAAGGAATGACGATCCGGTTCGCGTCCTGAACCGATCGACGAAGCCCGCCGCCAGGCGGGCTTCGTGTTTGTGGGGTGTGCCGGGGAGCAACCGCGTCCTACTGGATTTCCTTCGGTCACAGGCCGCGACTGCGGTCCCGCAAAGGCCGGCGCAAGCTCATCGCAGCGACAGGCGTATCCCAGTAGGACGCCGCTCCTACAAGCCGGACCGCGTTACTTTCGTGACGACGACGGAGGGACCACTATCATGTCGCCCATGACCGACGCCCCCGCCCGCGACACCATCGCCGCCATCGCGACCGCGCCCGGCGCCGGCGGGGTCGGCATCGTCCGCCTGTCCGGTCCGCGTTCGCTGGCGATCGCCGAGACCGTCGCGGCGCGCGCGCTGCGGCCGCGCCATGCGCATTACGTACGCTTCCGCGATGAGCGCGATGAGACCATCGACGACGGCATCGCCCTGTACTTCGCCGCGCCGGCCAGCTACACCGGCGAAGACGTGGTCGAACTGCAGGCGCACGGCGGCCCTGCCTTGCTCGAAACCCTGCTCGCACGCGCCTGCGCCCTCGGCGCGCGGCGCGCGCGCCCCGGCGAATTCAGCGAACGCGCGTTTCTCGAAGGCCGCCTCGACCTCGCCCAGGCCGAAGCGGTGGCCGACCTGATCGCCGCCGCCGATGGCCGCGCCGCGCGTGCCGCACGGCGCGCCCTCGACGGCGAGTTCTCGCGCCGGGTCGAGGCCTTGGCCGGCGATCTGCTCGCCATCCGCGTCCACGTCGAAGCCGCGATCGACTTCGCCGACGAACCGCTCGACACCCTGGGCGGCTCGGCGCTGCTCGCGCGCTTCGCTGCCGCCTCAGCGAAACTCGACGACCTGCTCGCCGCCGCCGAACGCGGCCGCCGCCTGCGCGATGGCCTGCATGCGGTGATCGTGGGCCCGCCGAACGCTGGCAAGAGCTCCTTGTTGAACGCGCTGGCCGGCAGCGACCGCGCCATCGTCACCGACATCGCCGGCACCACCCGCGACCTGCTGCACGAGACGATCAAGCTCGACGGCGTCGAACTGACCCTGGTCGACACCGCCGGCCTGCGCGACGGCGGCGATGCGATCGAGCGCGAAGGCATGCGCCGCGCGCGCGGCGAACTCGGTCGCGCCGACTTGGCCATCGTGGTGCTCGACGCCAGCGATCCCGAAACCGGCCTGCAGGCGGTCGCCGAGGCGATCGCCGAAGTGCCGGCGCGGTTGTACGTCTACAACAAGATCGACCTGATCGAATCCGATTACGGCTCGCCGACGCCGGTCGATATCGGCGGCGAAGACCGTGTGTTCGTTTCCGCGCGCAGCGGCGCCGGGCTCGACCGCCTGCATGCGCGCCTGCGCGCCTTGGCGCAGGGCGACGCCGCCGAATCCTCCGAAGGCGCGTTCACCGCGCGCGCGCGCCATGTCGACGCCTTGCTTCGCGCACGCGAAGAGCTCGACGATGCGCGCGTGCAGCTCGATCACGAGATGCTCGACCTGGCCGCGGAGGCCTTGCGGCAGGCGCACGAGGCGCTCGGCGAAATCACCGGGCGGGTGCGCGCCGATGATCTGCTGGGGCATATCTTCTCGAGTTTTTGTATCGGCAAGTAGCGTGCGCATGGAACCGGTCGCCGCCGATCGCGTTGCTTGAGTTCTCGTCGTCGCTTTCCATCGCTCCAGGGTAGGAGCGGCGTCCTACTGGATTTCCTTCGGTCACAAGCCGCGACCGCATTGCCTCGATCTCGCCTCGTCGCTCTCGGAGCCGCAAGGGGTAGGAGCGACACAAGTCGCGACCGCGCTGCGCCGGTCTCGCGGCGCAATGCTCAAACAAGATCAAACGCACGAAGCTTCCGCCCCCTAAGGGGTGCGGGTAACTTTCTTTTGGCCAAAGCCCCAAAAGAAAGTCACCAAAGAAAAATGCTTTTCCTTGACGAAGCTCCCCTGCGAGTACGCAGCTTGCGCCGGGATTTTTCGATAAGACGTCCCTGTCTTATCGAAAAACGGCGCACGTCCTGTGCGCCGCCCTACGGGTCTGCGGTTGCATCGTGAGTTCGGTACTGCGCCAAGCTTTGACAGCAACGGCAACGGCAACGGCAACAGCAACAGCAACAGCAACATAACCGTTGCCGTTGCCGTTGCCGTTGCCGTTGCCGTTGCTGTTGCCGTTGCTGTGCGCAGCCCCGCACTCGCGAAGGCGATAGAAGACCCGGAGGGCGGCGCGCAGGGATGCGCGCTGTTTTTCATCGGGACAGGGATGTCCCGTATGAAAAAGCCCCGCGGATGCTCCGATCGTGCGGGCCTGTGATTCAAAGAAAAGCATTTTTCTTTGGTTACCTTTCTTTTGTTGCTTTAGACAAAAGAAAGTAACCCGCCGCTTTAGTGGCGGAAGCTCTTGGCGTTTGATCTAGACCTAGACCTAGATCTTGCTTGAGCGATACGCCGCGAGACTGTTACGGCGCGGTCGCGGCTCGCGCCGCTTCTACCCTGGCGAAAATGCGTTGCTTCGACAGGCGACATCTGCCTTGTCGACTCACCGCGTCCCGTGGTCGCGGCTCACGCCGCTCCTACACGGGAAGGACAGATCTCATTCTGATGCGGTCGAACCCAGCGACGACAGCGCGAGTCCGGTTGCCGGCGAGATCAGCGCCCCAACACCCCGAACACCACCACCGCCGCGATCAACGCCGCCACCACCGCGAAGAAAATCTTGACCCAGCTGTAGGGCCGTTCGCCGGCGAGTTGCCCGGTGTAGCCGTTGGCCAACACCTGGAAGCTGCGCGAACCGTAGGTGTAGCTGACCAGCCAGACCGGGACCAGGATGTGTTTGAAGGTGCGGCCGCGATACGTGGCGTCGACCTGCAGGTTGCGTTGGGTGTCGCCGGGGACTTCGGCCGAGCACAGGCTGCGGGTCTGTTCCTGCATCGAGCTTTCGCTGAGCACCGAGGCGGCGCGCAGGTCGACCTGGTAGCGCTCGACGATCCAGCCGCGCACGAACTCGGGCGAATACGGCTTGAGGTCGCTGGTGGTCGGGAACTGGCCGATCTGTTCGAGCAGGTTCGCGTGCACGCCGACCGTACCGGGCACCAGGTCGTCGTCGAAGAAGTGCTGCAACGAGCCGGCCGCCGGTTCCCAGCGGGTGTGGCGCACCTGGCGGGTCTTGTGCTGGCCGTTTTCGGTGTAGCTCTCGGTCTCGTAGTAGTAATGACCCGCCTCGGCGGTCCAGTCCGCCGAGACGTGGGCGTCGAAGGTCCAGTACGGCAGGTATACGCCCTTGAGGGTGTCGGTCAGGGCGGCGTGCTTGAGCCGGTTCGGCGCGAACCAGCGCGTGCCGTACCACTTGCGGATGATGTCGCGCACCTGGCCGTCGCTGATCTTGAACGGCAGCAGGCTCTGCGGGGTGATCGCATCGCCGAGCGATTCGTGGTCGATCACCGCCGGCGAGCCGCAGAATTCGCAGCGCTGCGCGACCTTGCCGTCGACGAACACCGAGATCGCCTTGCAGCTTTGGCATTGCACTTCGCGGCGTTCGCCGCCGCCGCCGTAGCCGCGCTGGTCGCTGGGGTGCTGGGCGAGCGCGCTGACCAGATCCAGTTCCACGACCTGCTCGCCCAGCGCTTCTTGCGCAGGCGACCACGGCACGATCGTGCCGCAGTAGGGGCAGGCCAGGGACTGCTTGGCCGCATTCCATTGCAGATCCCCGCCGCACTCCGGGCAGGGATGCTTGCCGACGGTGGCGTTGTCCATCAGCCGCGCAGGAATTCTTCGAGTGCGGCCTTGGCGATGCGGGTGGCGCTGCCGATCTTGCGGGCCTTGAGCTCGCCTGCGGCGATCGCGGCCATGACGTCCTCGACCGAGACGCCGAGCGCGGCGGCGGCCTGCTCGGGCGTCAGCACCTCAAGCGCGTTGGCCGCCCCCGGCACCGGCGGCGGAGTCGCGCCGGCGGGGGCCTGCGCCTGCCCGCTCTGCATGCTGCGCATCATTTCCTGGGCGATGCCGAAGCCGACCGCCATCTGCGCCGGCACCGCGGCAGCCGCGCCGGCTTCGCCGCCCTGGCCCATGGCGTGGCCCATCTGGAACTTCACGTAGTCGTTGAGGTTGCCGACCACGCCCATGCTCGAGCGCGCGTCGATGGCCTTCTCGACTTCCGGCGGCACGGACACGTTCTCGAGCACGAAGGCGGTGATCTCGATGCCGTACTTGCCGGTCATGGCCGGGTTGATGATCGGCAGCAGCGCGTCGCCGAGTTCGCCGTAGCGCGAGGCCACGTCGAGCGCCGGCACGTTGGCGGTCGCCAGGGCCTCGGTGAACACGCTGACGATGCGCGAACGCATGGTGTCGGCGAATTCGTCGAGGCGGAAATTCTGGTCGGTGCCGGCCACTTCCCTGAGGAACTTGGGTGCGTCGACGATGCGGAAATCGTAGGTGCCGAAGGCGCGCAGGCGGACCACGCCGAAGTCGGCGTCGCGCATCATCACCGGGTTGGAGGTGCCCCACTTGTTGCCGGTGAACAGGCGCGTGTTGAGGAAGTAGACGTCGCACTTGAACGGCGAGTTGAAGCCGTACTTCCAGCCCAGGATGGTCGACAGGACCGGGATGTTCTCGGTCTTGAGGGTGTGCTTGCCGGGTCCGAACAGGTCGGCGTACTGGCCGGCGGCGACGAACTGCACCTGCTGCGACTCGCGCACGATCAGCTGGGCGCCGTTCTTGATCTCCTTGTCGTCGTCCGGGTAGCGGAACGACAGGGTGTCGCGCGAATCATCGGTCCACTCGATGATCTCCAGCAGCTCGCCCTTGATGAAACCCAGAATGCTCATGTCCCGCTCCCTGCCTGTGGTGCGGCGATTCTAGAACACGCTGGTTTAGAGCAGGCCGCTTTAGAGCAGACCGATCCAGGGCAAGCCGATCCGGAGCAGACCAATCCGGAGCAGACCAATCCGGAGCAGACCGATGTGAGGTCAGCGACGGTCGGCGGGCCCGGCCGGTGGGTCGGGTTCGGACCGTACCGGGGCCGCACGGGGGGAGGGCAAGGTGGACGCGATGCGACCGCCTGCCCGTGTCCCGGCCGGGCCCGCGCAACCCCGCGCCGCGCACGATGTTGCATCGCCGCGACGTCGCCTCGGCCGGGGCGCCGCCGGGTGACGAAATTTGTGCAATTCGTCGCGCCAGGGGCGCGAACCGACACACCCGGTATCGGTCCGGGCCGCGATGGGTGGCACACTCCATGTCTGACGCCTATCCCGGGGCCCCCAGCCAACCTGAACGCTTGACAAACGCGGCTCCGTAGCGCGTCCTATCGGGCGTGCGCCCGGCCCCGTATCGGACGGGTCTCGCGTACTTCAGGGGAGTTTTTGCCAATGATCGTCGCTAACAATGACCGGCGTAACAGCCGGCTGTCCGCTGTAATGCAGGTCTCCGCCGTGATCGCGCTGGGATGCGCGCTGGCGGCCTGCGGAAAGAAGGAAGACGCCGCGCCCGCCACGGACGCGGCGCCCGCGACCGCGGCCACCGCTCCGGCGGTGACGGCGCAGACCGCCGTATCGGCCAAGGTCTCGGCCTTGTCGGTCGAGCAGCTGCGCGAGGCCGCCCGCAAGGCCTATGTGGAGAACCGCCTGTACGCGCCGGCCGAGGACAACGCCGTCGAGTACTACCTCGCCCTGCGCGAGAAAGCCCCGGCCGACGCCGTGGCCTCGAGCGCGCTGACCGACCTGCTGCCGATGACGGTCATCGCGACCGAACAGAGCGTGGGCCGCGAGGACTTCGCCGAAGCCCAGCGCCTGGCCGCGCTGATCGAACGCGCCGATCCGCAGCATCCGGCGGTCGCCCGCCTGAAGGCCAGCATCGGCACTTCGCAGGAGGCCCTGGCCAAGCGCGCCGAGCAGGAAAAGCTGACCGCCGAAGAGCAGCTCAAGAAGCAGGCCGAGGTGGAGAAGCAGCGCCAGACCCAACAGCAGCAGCAACAGCAGCAGGCCGCCCAGCAACTGGCGACCCAGCAGGCCGCCGAACGCCAGGCGGCGACGCAGCGCGAAGCCGAGCAACGTGCGGCCGACCAACGCGCCGCCGAGCAGCGCGCCAGCGAACAGCGCAGCGCCGAGCGTCCGGCCGCGACCGAGCGTGCGGCGACGGCGTCGACCGCGACCCCGGCCAGCGAACTGCGCGCCGTGTCGACCCCGGCTCCGCGCTATCCGCCGGAAGCCCTGCGGGCCGGCCAGTCGGGCGAGGTCCAGGTCGAGTTCACCGTCGGCACCGACGGTTCGGTCACCGCCGCGCGCGTGGTCCGGTCCAACCCGGCCCGCGTGTTCGATCGCGAAGCCGTCAACGCGGTGCGCAAGTGGCGTTTCCAGCCGGTCCCGAGCCAGGTCACCACCCGGCGCACGATCGGCTTCAACCCGGGCGGTTGATCCGCGCGGCGTTCGCCGTCATCGCAGAACGAAAAAGCCCGGCGCAAGCCGGGCTTTTTCTTGGGTGCTGCCGGGTGCCGCAGCGATCGGGGTTCGATCCAGGGCCTCGCTGCCGCCGGCCCGGCCAGTCGACGCTGGCCGGCTCGACCAAGCCCGGCTCAGGCCTAGGCCGCCTACAGCGGCCGAATCAGCCCGAAATCGCCAGCGTCTCGTTGTGGTAACGGCGCACCGCCGCGAACCACAGCAGCGCCGCCAGGGCGAAGGCCGTGGCCAGGTATACCGCCCAGATCTGGCCCGAGATCGCCTCGCCGCGGATCACCTTGAGCAGAAGCTGGTTCTGCGCCAGGAACGGCACCGCGAACTGCCACAGCTGGGTCTTGAGCGGGTTGACCATCAACACGAAGGTCGGCAGCAGCGGCATCAGCATCAGCCAGGTGATGTGGCTCTGCGCTTCCTTCAGGCTCTTGGCCGCGGCCGAGAGATAGGTCAGCAGCGCGGTGCCGATGAACGACATCGGCATCAGGATCAGCAGCATCTGGCCGATCGCCGCCAGGCTGACGTCGAGCATCTGGCCGATGCCGCTGCTCATCTGCGAACTGAGCTTGAAGGCGAACAGGGTCAGCAGCAGCGACAGCAGGCCGAGGATGCAGGCCGCGGCGATCTTGCCGCTGACGATCGAGCCGCGCGAAGCCGGAGTGGCCAGCAAGGGCTCCAGCGACTGGCGTTCGCGTTCGCCGGCGGTGGCGTCGATGATCAGGTAAGCGCCGCCGATGAAGGACGTCATGATCAGCAGGTAGGGCAGCAGCGCCGACAGCACCAGGCCGCGCTTGGCCTCGGGCGTGGCGACGTCGCGGTCGCCGACGTTGACCGGCTGGGCGACCGTGGCGGCGATGCCGCGGGCGAGCAGGCGCAGCACGCCGACCTGGCGGCTGTAGCCCTCCAGCGCCGCGCGCACGCGCCGGCTCGGGATCTCGGCATCGCGGCGGGTGCTGTCCTGGACGATCTCGACCAGGGCCGGCTCGCCCTGCTTCCAGTTCTCGGCGTAGTCCTTGGCGACGATCAGGGCGACGTCGTGGTCCTGGTTCTGGATCGCCGCATCCAGGTCGGCCGGCGCCGGGATCGCGACGATGTTCTGGGTGGCGAGGAACTTGATCAGGTTCGGCGCGTGCTCGGCACCGCGCACCGGCACCCGCAGCTCGGTGTCGAGCTGGGTGCGCGCGCGGTTCTCGGCCAGCGCGCCCATGCCGAGCATCAGCAGCGGATACAGCAGCGGGCCGAGCAACAAGGCGATGGCGAGGGTGCGGCGGTCGCGCGAGATGTCGAGCAGTTCCTTGCGGATCACCGCCCACATGGCGGAAAAGGCGGCGGTGTTCATGCGTGCAGGCCCTCGTCGCTGCCGATCGCCTGGACGAAGGCGTCTTCGAGATTGTCCTGGCCGGTCTGCGCGCGCAGCTCGTCGGCGGTGCCGGCGGCCACGACCTGGCCTTTGGCGATGATGACGATGCGGTCGCACAGCGCCGCCACCTCTTGCATGATGTGGCTGGAGAAGATCACGCAGCGCCCCTCCTCGCGCAGGCCGCGCAGGAAGCCGCGCATCGCCCGCGTGGTCATCACGTCCAGGCCGTTGGTGGGCTCGTCCAGGATCACGTTGCGCGGGTCGTGGACCAGAGCGCGGGCGATCGCGGTCTTGGTGCGCTGGCCTTGCGAGAAGCCTTCGGTCTGGCGGTCGAGGATGTCGCCCATGTCCAGCGCCTGCGACAGCGCGCGGGTGCGCTCGTCGATCAGGCCGCGCGACAGGCCGTGCAGTTCGCCGAAGTAGGCGATGTTCTCGCGCGCGGTCAGGCGCTTGTAGACGCCGCGCGCGTCCGGCAGCACGCCGAGCGCGCGCCGCACCGCGGCCGGGTCGCGGCCGGCGTCCAGGCCGTCCACGCGCACTTCGCCGCGGTCGGGCCGCATCAGGGTGTAGAGCATGCGCAGGGTGGTGGTCTTGCCGGCGCCGTTGGGGCCGAGCAGGCCGGTGATCTGGCCGTCGCGGGCCTCGAAGTCGACGCCTTGCACGGCGTGGACGGTACCGGTCTTGGTCTTGAAGCTTTTATGCAGATCGTGAGCTGAAATCATGGCTTCCACGCGATTCGGTTATGAGGACGGGGAGTCGGAACGGCGAAGGTGGTCGGCACGGGGCGGTTTCATCGGACCGTCTCATCGAGCGGTTTCGTCGATTCCCGATTCCCATGGCCGATTCCCGGTTCTTACGGCTCCCAGCCGTTGAAAGAGACGAACGGCGGCACGTAGCCGAGCGCATCGAGGCAACGCGCATCGAGCTGCTTGGCGTCGGCGGTTTCGACGAACTGGCCGAGCAGCTTCGGGGTGCAGCCGATGCGCAGCGCGCCGTGGCCCTGGCCGCGCAGGATCAGATGACGGCCGTTCGCCAGGTGCTTGACCACCTGGTCGCCGTAGCGTGGCGGCGTGACCGGATCGAGTTCGCCCGACAGCAGCAGGGTCGGCAGGCTCGACTTGAACGGCGCGTGGAAATCCTTCGGGCGCTGCCCGGTCGGCCAGGCCTTGCACTGCGCGATCAGGGTCTTGCTCATGGCGTCGCCGATCACCGTGTCGGCATCGCTCGGATCGGGCTGGAGCAGGTCGACGTCCTCGGCGCAGATCACCGACAACTGCATGCCGTAGTTGAGCTCGTCGTTGAGCTGGCTCTCGATCATCTTCGACAGCGCCATCAGCGGCGCGTAGCGGCCCTGGTCGGCTTCGTTCAAGACCAGCGGCAACAGCGAAGCGGCTTCCGGCGCGTACGAGAACATCCGGGTCAGCATGCCGACCTGGACCGCGCTGATCGGCGCGCGCTTCTGCTCGCCGGTGTGCGGGTCGCGGTAATCGACCTCGACCGGCGTCTGCAGGCGCGCCATCAGCTGGCGCAGCTGTTCGCGCGGTTCGCCGCCGAAGCGTGCGCGGCAGGCCGGGATCTGCTGGCACAGCTTGAACTGCAGGGCGAGGGCGTTGTCGAGATTGCGCGCGTGCTCGCTGCCGAGCACGAGTTCGTTCGGCACCACGCCGTCGAGCACCACGCTGCGGGTGTGCTGCGGGTAGCGCGTGGCGTACTGCTGGGCGACGCGGGTGCCGTAGGACACCCCGACCAGGTCGATCTTGGCTGCGCCGATGGCCGCGCGCACGGCGTCGAGGTCGGCGATCGCGTCGCTGGTGGTGAAGCGGCTGGCGTCGACCTTGAGTTGCTTGGCGCAGAGCTCGACCGCCTGCACCGCGGCGTCGAACTGGGCGGCCTCGTCGCGGTGGGGCTGGTTATCGCCGCTGGCGTCGCGGCAGGCCAGAGGCGAGGACTTGCCGGTGCCGCGCTGGTCGATCAGGACGATATGGCGGTGTTTGCGCACTTCGCGGAAGGCGGCATCGACGCTCGGCCAGGATTCGGTCGCCGCCTGGCCGGGGCCGCCGGCGAGGAAGAACACCGGGTCCTCGGCGACGCCAGCCTCGTCGGTGGCCGGCAGCCAGGCCAGGTTGAGCTTGAGCTTGCGGCCCTTCGGCTCGGCGGCGTTCTCAGGCACCTCGAACTGCGTGCACTGCGCCGCGATGGTGCCGCTGGTGTAGGGCGTGGACAGGGTGCAGGGATCGAACACGATCCGGCCGTAGTGGCGCTTGATCGCGTTGCCGTCGCGGCCCTTGGAGTTGTTGTCGGCGGAGCCGGCCTGGCCGCAGCCGCTCAGTGCGGCCGCCGCGAGCATCGCGGCGAGTCCGACGACCGCGAGGCTGCGCGGTCGGTATCCGTATCGAAATGGGTGCATGTCCGTTTCTCGTTCCCAGGCGGTGCGCCTTCAAGAATGACAGACGGGCGCGATGGGAAAAATGTGACCGGACCGAAGCGACGGATTTCGATGCGGGGCTGCGCGCCCGCAATCGAGGCGGCGATGGAGCCGCTGCAGTGCCTCCAGGCAGGTGCCGCCAGGCCCGGCTCCGCGCTGCGGCGCCGGGTCGCGCGCTGGGCGCTTACTTCGAGGAGACGTACTTCTCGCGGCGGATCTGCGGCACCGGCAGGCCGTAGCCCTTGAGCGCCTCGAAGCAGGTGTCGACCATGTTCGGGTTGCCGCACAGGTAGGCGATGTCGCCGTCGGCGCTCGGCGCGAACTCTTCCAGGAACTGCTGGACGTAGCCGTGGCGCACGTCCGCGTGCGGCTGCTCGGGCAGCTCGCGCGAGAAGCAGGGCACGAAGCGGAAGTTCGGGTGACGGTCGGCGAAGGCGCGGAAGTCGTCGCCGTACAGCAGTTCGACCGGCGAGCGTGCGCCGTACAGCAGCACGACCTCGATGCTGCGGTCGCGGATCAGCGCTTCCAACTGCGGCAGCATCGCCCGGTACGGGGTCACGCCGGTGCCGGTGGCGATCAGCAGGTAGCGGCGATTGGTGTCGGCCGGGTTGAGGCAGAAGCGGCCGAACGGCCCGCTGGCCTGGACCAGATCGCCGTCGCCCATGCCCTCGAACAGGGCCGTCGCAGCGCCGCCGGCGACGTAGCTGACCGCGATCTCGACCGTCTCGCCCGCACCCAGGGCATGGTCGTGGATGTTCGCCAGCGAGTAGCTGCGCTTGGTCGCGGTGCCGTCGGCGTACTGGAAGTGAACCTGGATGAACTGGCCGGGGATGTAGTCCAGCGGCTCGCCGTCGTCGCGCAGGAAGACGTAGTGGCCGACGGTCGGGGCCAACATCCGGCGCGAAACGAGTTTGAGCGGAAACTGCTTCATGGAGATCGTGCTTCTGGATCGTGCCGTCTAAGGCGCGTGGGCGTTCGGACGCGTAGGGCGACCCGGGCGATGGTCGGTGCGGCCGTCTGGTGCAAAGTCTGGGGACTGTGCGGGGCTGCGCAACGCGGGAATTCGCAACAGTCTGTGACCGGAGCGCCACCGCGGGGCCGCCTATACTAAGGCATTCGCCGCGGGGCCCGCGGCCAGGCTTCCCGAGAACACTCCGAATGACCCAGTCCCAGGCCGCCTCCCCAGCGGCATCGGCCGAGCCGGTGCCGGCCCTGTGCGTGCGCGCATTGCGCAAGACCTACGACAACCGCGTCCAGGCCCTGAAGGGCGTGTCCCTGAACGTGGCCCCGGGCGACTTCTTCGCCCTGCTGGGCCCCAACGGCGCCGGCAAGTCGACTCTGATCGGCATCGTCAGCTCGCTGGTCAACCTCAGCGAAGGCTCGGTGTCGATCTTCGGCACCGACCTTGCGACCCAGCGCGAGGCGGCGATGCGTCTGATCGGGTTGGTGCCGCAGGAGCTGAACTTCAACATGTTCGAGAAGCCCATCGACATCCTCGTCAATTACGCCGGCTTCTACGGCGTGCCGAGGGCGGTGGCGCTGCAGCGCGCGGAGGAAGAGCTCAAGCGCGCCCAGCTGTGGGAAAAGGCCAACATGATGAGCCGCACCCTGTCGGGCGGCATGAAGCGGCGGCTGATGATCGCCCGCGCCATGATGACCCGGCCGCGCCTGCTGATCCTCGACGAGCCTACCGCCGGCGTCGACATCGAGATCCGCCGCGGCATGTGGAAGACCCTGCGCGAGATCAACGCCGCCGGCACCACCATCATCCTGACCACCCATTACCTGGAAGAGGCCGAAAGCCTGTGCCGCAACCTGGCGATCATCGACCAGGGCCGGATCGTCCAGCAGGGGCCGATGAAGACCCTGCTGGCGATGCTCGACGTCGAGGGCTTTCTGTTCGACATCGACGGCGTGCTGCCGGCGGCGCTGCCGCAGATCGAGGGCACCACCGTGGTCGCCACCGACGACCACACCCTCGACCTGGAAATGCCGCGCGCGATGGACCTCAACCGGGTCTTCGCCGCGCTCGGCGAGGCCGGCATCCGGGTGCGCTCGATGCGCACCAAGTCCAACCGCCTGGAAGAACTGTTCGTCCGCATGATCAACCAGCCCGAAGCCGCGCAGACGGAGACCGCCGCATGAGCCAGACCCTGCCCGCGGCCGTCGCCGAACCCACCCCGATGCGCCGCAACCTGGTCGCGCTGGGCACCATCGTCCGCCGCGAAGTGATGCGGATCCTGCGCATCTGGGGCCAGACCCTGGTGCCGCCGGCGATCACCATGACCCTGTACTTCCTGATCTTCGGCGGCCTGATCGGCTCGCGGATCGGCGACATGGGCGGCTACAGCTACATGGAGTTCATCGTCCCCGGCCTGGTGATGATGAGCGTGATCCAGAACAGCTACGGCAACATCTCCTCGAGCTTCTTCGGCGCCAAGTTCGGCCGCCACGTCGAGGAGCTGTTGGTCAGCCCGATGCCGAACTGGGTGATCCTGTGGGGCTACGTCGCCGGCGCGGTGCTGCGCGGGTTGATGGTCGGCGTGATCGTGCTGCTGATCGCCATGTGCTTCACCTCGGTGCGCGTGCCGCATCCGCTGGTGACCCTGACCACGGTGTTGCTCGGCGCGACGATCTTCTCGCTGGCCGGCTTCGTCAATGCGGTGTACGCGAAGAAGTTCGACGACGTCGCGATCGTGCCGACCTTCATCCTGACCCCGCTGACCTACCTCGGCGGCGTGTTCTATTCGGTCAAGCTGCTGCCGGCCTGGGCCGAGGCGGCGACCCACGCCAACCCGATCTTCTACATGGTCAACGCCTTCCGCTACGGCCTGCTCGGCAGCAGCGACGTGCCGTTGTGGGTGGCGTATGCGTTGATGATCGGTTTCGTGGTGGCGCTGTCGTCGTTGGCGTTGTGGTTGCTCAAGCGGGGCGTGGGGTTGCGCAGCTGAGGCTGCGCCTGCTGGAGGGTTTCGCAGCGCGGCATTCCGCCTTTGTAGGAGCGACGTGAGTCGCGACCGCGGGATGCGTAGAGGCGACGGCGCCGATGTTGCTCATCGAAGCGGCGTGCTTTCGCGAAGGGTAGGAGCGGCGCAAGCCGCGACCGCGCTGTAACGGGTTTTCCGCGTTTCGCTCAAGCAAGATCAGGATCAAACGCCAAAAGCTTCCGCCACTAAAGCGGCGGGTTACTTTCTTTTGTCATAAGCAACAAAAGAAAGGTAACCAAAGAAAAATGCTTTCTTTTGAATCACAGGCCCGCACGATCGGAGCATCCGCGGGGCTTTTTCATACGGGACCTCCCTGTCCCGATGAAAAACGGCGCGCATCCATGCGCGCCGCCCTTCGGGTCTTCGATTACCTTCGCTAGTGCGAGGCGACGCACAGCAACGACAACAACAACAGCAACCTTGCTGTTGCCGTAATGATTGGCGCAGTTCCGAACTCGCGATGCGACCGTAGACCCGGAGGGCGGCGCACAGGACGTGCGCCGTTTTTCGATAGGACAAGGATGTCCTATCGAAAAATCCCGGCG
>NZ_JBQEOE010000018.1:0-13116 GCF_052045105.1 Lysobacter sp. 22409
GATAGGACATCCTTGTCCTATCGAAAAACGGCGCACGTCCTGTGCGCCGCCCTCCGGGTCTACTGTTGACCGGCAAAGCAAGAGCCGTAGCCACGGCCAAAGCCAAAGCCAAAGCCAAAGCCGAAGCCGAAGCCGAAGCCAAAGCCAAAGCCAAAGCCAAAGCCAAAGCCCATGAATATAGGCGGAGACGGCGAAAGATCTGCGCCGGCCAGATAAGCGGTCGCAGTTTGCGATCGCAGAAAGTCCCTGTGACGAGGCGTCTATTCTGCCTGCGAAGCGCCAGCTGCCATGCAGCGAAACCCCCAAAGAAAAGGCCGCCCGAAGGCGGCCTCTGGTTCTCGCGGAACCCGATCAACAACAACCGAAGCGACCGCCCCCGTAACGCGCCTGCTGGCGCTCGCGGAAGAAGGTCGCGTAATCCGGGATCGGCCGCTCGGGATGTTTTTCCATCAGGTGGCGGACGTAGTTGTCGTAATCCGGCACCCCGCAGCACAGCCGCGCGGTCTGCACCAGGCGATGCCAGGTGCGCTTGTAGAGCTGGTACTGGCTGGCGGGAACGAGCGCGGTACCCATCACACGTTCGCCATTTCGTGCGGCTTCAAGGCCACGTACGGGGATTCGCGGTCGCTGCGTTCGGGGTTCGCGCGCGCCTTGGCGATCGCGCGCAGCGAGTACACCAGCACGCTGAACACCACGAACAGGAACAAGCCGGTCAGCACCGTGTTGACGTAGCTGTTGAGCATGATCTGCTGCATCTGCTCGATGCTCTTCGCCGGGGCGACCACTTCGCCCCTGGCGATCGCGGCCTGGTACTTGTGCGCCTGGGCGAGGAAACCGACCGCGGGGTTGTCGTCGAAGATCTTGATCAGGCCGGCCGCACTGGTGCAGATCAGCAGCCAGATCGTCGGCACGATCGTCACCCAGGCATAGCGGTCGCGCTTCATCTTGAACAAGGCCACCGTGCACAGCATCAGCGCGATGCCGGCGAGCATCTGGTTGGCGATGCCGAACAGCGGCCACAAGGTGTTGATGCCGCCGAGCGGATCGATCACGCCTTGGTAGAGGAAGTAGCCCCACAAGGCGACGCAGCCGCCGGTGGCGAGCAGGTTCGGGCCCCAGGCTTCGGTGCGGCGCAACGCCGGCACGAAGCTGCCGAGCAGGTCCTGCAGCATGAAGCGTCCGGCGCGGGTGCCGGCATCGACCGCGGTGAGGATGAACAAGGCCTCGAACAGGATCGCGAAGTGATACCAGAACGCCATCGTGTTCTCGCCCGGCAACACGTTGTGCAGGATCTGGGCGATGCCGACCGCGAGCGTCGGCGCGCCGCCGGCGCGGGCGAGGATGGTGTTTTCGCCGATATCCTTGGCGGTGCTCTGCAGCATCTCCGGGGTGACCGAGAAACCCCAGCTCGAGATCGTCGCCGACACTGCATGCACGTCGCTGCCGACCAGGGCCGCGGGGCTGTTCATGGCGAAGTACACGCCCGGTTCGATCACCGAAGCCGCGACCAGGGCCATGATCGCGACGAAGGATTCCATCAGCATGCCGCCGTAGCCGATGTAGCGCATATGCGATTCATTGGCGAGCAGCTTGGGCGTGGTGCCCGAGGAGATCAGCGCATGGAAGCCCGATACCGCGCCGCAGGCGATGGTGATGAACAGGAACGGGAACAGGCCGCCTTTCCAGACCGGGCCGGTGCCGTCGGTGAACTGGGTCAGCGCCGGCATGCGCAGGTCGGGCATCACGATGACGATGCCGATCGCCAGCGCGATGATGGTGCCGATCTTGAGGAAGGTGGACAGGTAGTCGCGCGGCGCCAGCACCAGCCACACCGGCAGCACCGCAGCAACGAAGCCGTAGCCGATCAGCATCCAGGTGATCTGGGTGCCGGTGAAGGTGAAGGCCGGGCCCCACACCGGATCGGCGGCGACCTTGCCGCCGTACCAGATCGCCGCGAGCAGCAGGATCAGGCCGACCACCGAGATTTCGCCGATCTTGCCCGGGCGGATGTAGCGCATGTACACGCCCATCATCACCGCGATGGGCAGGGTCGCCATGACCGTGAACATGCCCCAGGGGCTTTCCGCGAGCGCCTTGACCACGATCATCGCCAGCACCGCGAGGATGATGATCATGATCAGGAAGGCGCCGAACAGGGCGATGGTGCCGGGGATGCGGCCCATCTCCTCGCGCACCAGGTCGCCGAGCGAGCGGCCGTTGCGGCGGCTGGACACGAACAGGACCATGAAGTCCTGCACCGCGCCGGCCAGCACCACGCCGACGATCAGCCACAGCAATCCGGGCAGGTAGCCCATCTGCGCGGCGAGTACCGGGCCGACCAGCGGACCGGCGCCGGCGATGGCGGCGAAATGGTGGCCGAACAACACGTGCTTGTTGGTCGGGACGTAGTCGAGCCCGTCGTTGTTGATGATCGCGGGCGTGGCCCGGGTCGGGTCGAGCCGCATCACCTTCTCGGCGATGAACAGGGAGTAGTAGCGGTAGGCGACCAGATAGATCGATACCGCCGCGACCACGATCCACAAGGCATTGATGTGTTCGCCGCGCCGCAGCGCGATGGTGCCGAGGCAGAACGCCCCGAGGACTGCGAGGGCCGCCCAGCCCAGTTTGCCGAGACCACCTTTCATGACGACCCTCCCAGATTGAACTCAGGCAGCGTCGCCCCTGGGTCCGCGCGGGTCAATGCGCAGTGCCGCAATAGCGGCTGATACTTTGGTCTTAGGGCCGCGGTTCGGGCGGCTCGGAATGCGGATTCCGGCGTTTGGGGAAGTGGCTGCGCGGCGAGTGATCTCGGTGCGGTGGTGGTGCGGTAGAGCAAATCCCCCGGCGCCGCCGGTCCGGTCGGACCTCCGAGCGCCGCAGGCGCCGGCCCCCTTTGTCAAAGGGGGCGAGTTGTCGATGGCCGACGCGGTGATCTGGTCAAGGCAGCATCGACTTTGTCGGTGTCGGTGTCGGTGTCGGTGTCGGTGTCGGTGTCGGCGCCATTGTCGCTGCTTAGTCGATGCTGCTGCCGCCTTTGCTGTTCCCCCCTTTGGAAAGGGGGGCAGGGGGGATTTGCTCTTGACGCCCCTACAACCACTTCGCCCGCTTGAAGCCGATGTACAGCACCAGGCAGATCGCGATCACCGCGCCGATCAATACCGCATAGCTCCATTGCCCCGGCAGCTCGGGCATGTGCACGAAGTTCATGCCGTACCAGCTCGCGATCAGGGTCGGGGCGGCGAGCAGGGCAGCCCAGGCGCCGAGGCGCTTGACCACTTCGCCCTGGCGCACGGTCACCAGCGACAGGTTGACGCTGACCGCGGCGGTCAGCATTTCGCGCAAGGTGTCGGTGGTTTCGTTGATGCGCACGGCGTGGTCGAGCACGTCGCGGAAGTACAACTGGATCTCTTCGTCGACCAGGCCGCCGCGCGAACGCGCGAGCTGGCCGAGGATGTCCTGCAAGGGCGACACTGCCATGCGCAGGCGGGTCAGTTCGCGCTTGAGGTCGTACAGCTCCTGCACGGTTTCCTTGCGGAAATCCTCGGCGAAGATGTCCTTCTCGAGCTCGTTGAGCTCCTGGGTGAAGCCTTCGACGATCGGCATGAAGTTGTCGACGACACTGTCGAACACCGCGTACAGCGCCGCACCGGGGCCGTGTTCCAGCAAGTCGGGCTCGCGTTCGATGCGGGCGCGCGCGCTCTTATAGCTGATCGAAGCGCCGTGGCGCACGGTCACCAGATAACGCGGGCCGACGAACATGTGCGTCTCGCCGAAGCGGATGCGGTTGTCGATCTTCTGCGCGGTGTGAATGGCGATGAACAGCGAGTTGCCGTAGGACTCGATCTTCGGCCGCTGATGGGCGTTGTGCGCGTCCTCGACGGCGAGGTCGTGCAGGCAGAACTCTTCCTGCAGTTTGTCGAGGATGCCTTCGTCGGGCTCGTACAGGCCGACCCAGACGAAGCTGCCGTCGTCGACGGCCAGCACGTCGCTGATGGCGTCCAGGCCGATGTCGCGGCGGGTGCCGTCGCGGCTGTAGGTCGCGCAGTTGATGACGCATTGGGGCAGGGTGGGATCGCTCATGGCCCGAATCCTGCCCGCGCAAGACGGCTGCGGCAAGCCGTCATGCCAGGCGCAATCGGGCGGCTTTACGGAACCCGGCCCACAGCCCGACCTGGATCGGCAGCCACAGCGCGATCCAGTGGGCGTTGCGTTGCGGATACACCGGCAGCCAGTACAGGAACAAGGCCGCCAGCGCGCACAACGCGACCAGGCCGGTCAGCCAGACGAACACCGGGCCGGTCTCGCGGCCGCGCAGCGCGCGCCAGCCGCCGAACCACAGCAGCAGGCAGAGCGGGTTGAACAGCAACAGGTTGCGGTTGGCCCAGATGTAGTTGTGGCCGGTGTCGACCCAGGCGTACAGCAGGACCGCGCCGACCAGGCCGAGCACCGCCCACAGCGGCAACGCCGCGACCGCGAGTACGCGCGGGCTGCGCTCGCCGATCCAGGCCAGCGCCGCGGCGATCGCCAGGCCGGCCAGGGCCCAGGGCCACCACGGCAGCGGCTGGTCCTTGGGCTCGGGCGAGATTTTGTGCGGCAGCAGCGGCCGTTCTTCCTGGACCAGGGGCTGGCCTTGCAGGTTCTTGACCTCGCGCAGCGCCGCCGCGAGCCGGCTCGGAACGTACGACTCGGCCCACACCGGCACCGGTTTGTCGGTTTCCGGGCCCATCATCACGTCGAGCACCAGCCACATCCACGGTTCCGGCGCCGACAAGCGCAGCGCTTCGCTGCGGAAGCTGCTGCCGTGCGAGCGGCCTTCGGTCTGGCGGCGCAGTTCGCCGCCGAGCACTTTGTCGATGGCGTCGCGCACGCGCGTGGCGCAGTTGTCGTCGAAGTACTGATAACGGTAGTAGGCGTTCTCGGGCAAGGCGTTGACGCGCAGCGCCTCGGCCAGCTCGCGCGCCTGCTTCGGGGTGAGGTTCAGCCACTGCACCGACACGCCGCGGCCTTCCTGTGCGTACTGCGCCATGTCGTCGTCGAACGGCAGGGCCAACAGGCGATAGCGCATGTCGTTGCGGATGAAGCGTGGGACGAAGTCCGATTCGGTCGGATCGAAGTAGCCGAAGTTGTACGAGATCGCCCGGCCGCTGGCGGGGTCGAGGACGACCAACGCGTCATGGCCGAAACGCGACCAGAACTCTTCGCCGGGCTGCATCGTGACCATGCCGACACGCGGCGTGGCGGTGGTCGTTGCGGTGGTGTCGGCGGGCTGCGGCGCGGCCGCCAGCGTGCCGGTCGGTGCGGCGAAGGCGATGCTGTGGAGCAGGAGCAGGCTGGCGAGGGCGAACGACCGGACGAATCGGAAAGTGGAGGTCACAGGCGACAGGGTCCGGCGAGGCGAATAGAGGCCATTGTAAACAGCCACGGCGACAGGGTTCGCCCGGAGCTCTAACCGATGAGCCGCTCCGCAGTCAGGTCGGCGGCTGCGGATCGGTGCCAGGCTCCGCATGGCTGCAACGCCCCCGGCCGGCCATTCCGCCTGGTGTGGTGCGGGGGACGTAGTGGCTCAAGGGGCCATGGCGGCCCGGACAGGCCGCCTCTTCGCGGGCCACGTCTTCGGGGCGCACGAGCTTGCCGTGCGCCGCCCAGGCGGTCACAGGCTGCCGAGCACGCCGACGTGGAAGGCATGCACGCGCCGCGCATCGGCGCTGGCCACGCGGAACACGAAACGGTCGAGGGTGAGTTCTTCGCCGGCCTCGGGCAGGTGCCCGATCGCCGCGGTGACCAGGCCGCCGATGGTGTCGTACTCGTCGTCGTCGAAATCGGCGCCGAAGCGTTCGTTGAAGTCGTCGATCGGGGTCAGCGCGTCGACCACGTACTGGCCGTCGGCCTGGGCCGCGATCAGCGCGTTCGGGTCTTCGGCATCGTCGTGCTCGTCGTCGATCTCGCCGACGATCTGCTCCAGCACGTCCTCGATGGTCAACAGGCCGGCGACGCCGCCGTGTTCGTCGATCACGATGGCCATGTGGTTGCGCGATTGGCGGAACTCGCGCAACAGCACGTCCAGGCGTTTGGATTCGGGAATCAACACCGCCGGACGCAGCAACTCGTGGATCGTGCCGGGGCCGTTGTCGGCGACCACGCCGCGCAACAGGTCTTTCGCCAGCAGGATGCCGAGGATCTCGTCTTTGTCTTCGCCGTGCACGGGAAAGCGCGAGTGGCCGGACTCGACCACCATCTTCATCAGGTCGAGGAATTTCGCCTCGGCCGGCAGCGCGATCATCTGCGAGCGCGGGATCATCACGTCGCCGACGGTGAGGTCGGAGACCGCGATGGCGCCTTCCATCATGTGCAGGGTGTCGGCGGCGATCAGACCGTCGGATTGCGCATCGCGCAGCAACTCGACCAGATCTTCGCGGGAGCTGGGTTCGCCCGACAGCGCGGAACTGATGCGGTCGAGCCAGGAACGCCGTTTCTCGGGGATTTCCGGCGCGTGGGTGCTACTACTGTCGTCCTCGGACATTCGACTCTTGAACTGTGGCCCTCGGGGGGAGGGCTGTGCCGCAAGTCTAACCCGGAAGGTCGGCATGGGGCGGTCAAGGCGCCGTTCGGCCCCTGGTAGCGGGCTGCCGGTCGCGCTTTGTAGCAATCCTGCAACAGGGGCGGCGACCGCCGCGAATGCGCGCGAGATGGCCGCCGTTCGGCGCCGAAGCGGGCTTTGCGCGGGCTCCGGCGTGGCCGCTCAGCCATCCCGGCAACTGCGTACCTGGGCGGTGGACGCCTGCCCCAGGTGGAAGCGGCCGGCATTGGACAGCACGACCGTTCCGGCCGGATCGGCCTGCGCCGAGCACAGGGTGAAGGTCAGGTTGGTGCCGGCGATGTCGCCGTCGGGTTGGAACACGATGCGCGTGCGGCCCAAGGTGCTGTGCAGGCGGAGGTCGCCGCCGAGCGCCGGCCGGCGTTGGATCAAGGTGTCGCGGGCGGTGAATTTGCGGTCGCCGTCGACATCGGCGAACACCAGCCAGCCGCGGCTCCAATCCGGGCGCCCGCTGCAACCGCCCTGGGCCGGTGCGGGGCACATCACGGTCGCGCTGCCGGCCGCCACCGCGAGGCGATTGGCGACCAGGAAACTGTCGACCAGGGCCATGCGGGTGTGGCCGATGCGCACTCGCGCGACCGCGTTGAGCAAGGCCGGCATCGCCACGCCGATCAACAAGAACACGATGGCCAAGGCGGCCACCACTTCCAGCAACGAGATTCCTTTCATCCGACGCATACCAGGCTCCTTCCTGCGATGTGGGCAGTCTGGGCCGAGGCGCGAGGACGGCGCATAGGAAATGCGCCCGCGCCGGAGTGGGGATTCGTCGGTGAGGAAGCTAGGACGCCATCGGGCCCGGCAGGCCCGCATCAGGGCGAATCCGTCGATACCGAGCGGGCTTCCCGGCGTTTGCCTGCAGCGATGCAGTGCCGCCGGCACGGTGTCGGAATCGGCCGACAGCGCCCTGGGGATTATGCCGACACTGGCGGAACCTCAGTCCGAACTCGCACCGTCGCGTCCGCGCCGTGCAGTTCGCAGCGTCAGTCTTCGATGTACGGGTCGGCGATGCCGAGGCTGGCGAGGATCTCGCGTTCGAGTTGTTCCATGCACTCGGCTTCGCGTTCGTCCTCGTGGTCCCAACCCAGCAGGTGCAAGGTGCCGTGCACGGTCAAGTGGGCGTAGTGATCGTTGAGCGCTTTCTTCTGTTCGCGGGCCTCGCGTGCGACGACCGGCGCGCAGATCACCAGGTCGCCGAGCAGCGGCAGGCGCACGCCTTCGGGCAGGCCCTCGGGCATGTCGGCCGGGAAACTCAGCACGTTGGTGGCGTAGTCGCGGCCGCGGTAATGGCGGTTGAGCGAGCGGCCTTCCTTGTTGTCGACCACCCGGATCGCCAGGTCGGCCTCGCGGATGCGGCCTTCCAGCGCCGCGGCGACCCATTTACGGAAGCTGTTCGCCGCCGGCAGGCCCTTGCGCGGCACGCCGTAGTTGATCGAGACATCGAGACGGATCGGACCTTTGGTCATTGCGGCGGTTCACTGTTCGGCGGTTCGTGGTTTGCAGCCTGCGCTTCGCGGTGGCTGGTCGATAGCGCAGGCCGAAGCGCGGTCCTGCGATAGCGCGATCCTCCGATCGCGTGGGCGCGGCCGGGGCCGCGCCGGGTCAAACGCCCGGCCCGGTCTCCACGTCCTTGGCGTCGCGCGCGTCGTAGGCGCTGACGATGCGCGCGACGAGCGGGTGACGGACCACGTCCTTGGCCTCGAAGAAGGTGAAGCTGATGCCGTTGACGTTGCGCAACACGTCGAGCGCGTCGCGCAGGCCCGACTTCTGGTGCTTGGGCAGATCGATCTGGGTCAGGTCGCCGGTGACCACCGCGGTGCTGCCGTAGCCGATGCGGGTCAGGAACATCTTCATCTGTTCGATGGTGGTGTTCTGGGCTTCGTCGAGGATCACATAGGCATCGTTGAGCGTGCGGCCACGCATATACGCCAAGGGCGCGATCTCGATCACGTTGCGTTCGAGCAGCTTGACCACTTTCTCCACGCCGAGCATTTCGTACAGCGCGTCGTACAGCGGGCGCAGATAGGGGTCGACCTTCTGGGTGAGATCGCCGGGCAGGAAGCCGAGCTTCTCGCCGGCCTCGACCGCCGGCCGCACCAGGATCAGACGCTGCACGCGCGTCTCGTTGAGCGCTTCGACCGCGCTGGCGACGGCGAGGAAGGTCTTGCCGGTGCCGGCCGGGCCGATGCCGAAGTTGATGTCGTGAGTGGCGATCGCGTGCAGGTATTTGGCCTGGTTGGCGCCGCGGCCGCGGATGGTGCCGCGCTTGACCCGGATCGCGACTTCCTGCGGTTCGATGTCGTCGGCCACGACCTGGTCGGCGCCGGTTTCGGTCAGGGCCAGGTGAATTGCGGCTTCGTCGAGGGTTTCCGCGGCGGAGTCCTTCCACAGATTGCGCAACAAGCGTTCAGTCTGGCCGACCGCCGCGGCCGGGCCGTCGATGCGGAACACGTTGCCGCGGTTGGCGATCTCGACGCCCAGGCGCAGTTCGATCATGCGCAGATGGCCGTTGAAAGGCCCGCTCAGATTCGCCAGGCGTTCGCTGTCGACGGGGTCGAGGGTGAATTCGGAAACGGTGCGTGCGGACATAGAGGAAGCGTAAGAAGTTCGCGTGATGATGACGCGTCGAGGCCTTACAGCTTGCGCCTGTCGGAACGTTTTCGCAAAGCCGCGGGGTGGCTCGAGGGCGGCCCGGATGAACGCCGCCGCTGCTGCACCGGCCTTGCGTGGCCGGCAGTGCGAGTGGCGAGATTCATGGGCGGCAGCCTCGCTTGGGGGCGTTGCTGTGGGCTCGGCGTGCGGGTGCAGCGATGCTCGTTCGGCCGTGCCGAATCAGCCGGCCCGGATCAGCCGGTCCGGTTCAGTCACGCGGCAGGCTGCCTTCGCGCCAGGCCCGCCATACGCGCAGCGCGCCCATCAGGGTCAGCAGGATCGAGCCGATCAACCACAGCAGGGTGATCGCGTCGGCGTCGAACACGCCGCTGCGGTAAGCGCGCATCAGCGAGCGCACCAGGCCGAGCACTCCGAGGCCGAGGAACCAGAAGCCGACCGCGCCGCGCGAGATCAAGCTGGGCTTGGGTTGGGGGTCGGGCATGTCGTGTCCTCGTGAATGCGAAAAGATGCAGCGGCCGCAGGTTTACTGCGGCTGCAACAGCGGGGCCGCGCCAGGACGCCACAAGGGTACGCCGGCCAGCAAGAGACCGATGGTCGCGGTGACGAGGCCGCCGGCGATGTCCCAGGCGTAATGCTGGCCGGTGCTGATCACGCTCGGTGCGAGCGCGATCAGCGTCAGCCAGATCCACGGTCGTGCCCGCGGGTATTGCAGGCCCGCGCCGACCGCGACCACGGCCGGGATGGTGATGTGCCCGGACGGGAAGCAGTTGTTGACGTCGTCGAGCGCATACAGGCAGTGCCAGGCGAATGCGGTGAACGGGTCCATCTCTTCGGGCAGGCCCGAGCGCAGCATCCGCGTCGGCCAGGCCAGCCAGATCGCGGCGTTGAGCGACATCGCGATGGCGTACGCGCGCAGGGTAGCGAGCAGCAGGCTGCGCTCGCGGATCGACAGCAACAGCGCCGGGCCGGTGAACAGCAGCAGCCAGTACGGCCAGATCGTCCAGGCCTGCCAGCCGATCCACTCGTCGATGAAGGTCAGCGGCAACAGCCGCGGCTCGCGCAGCGGATAGGTGTTGATGGCGAGGTAGAACACGGTGGCGATGGTCATGGTCGCCAGGACCATGGCGATGCGTCGCGGCAAGGGCACCTCGGTCGAGGTCGCGGCGGTCGTGTCGATGGAGGCGGCAGTCATGCGGACGGGGTCATCGGTGTGGAGGCTCGCGCTGAAGTCATCGTTGCGCTCGCGGCGGATGGGCATGGGCGGAGATCCGTCCATGTGGCTGCGGTGTGCAGGATCGTCGATACCGGGCCTGGATGGCCAGTAGCTAGGCTAGGGCCGTGTCGTCGCAGGTGTCGCCGGCTCGGCAGGGCCGGTCGGTTCTATCGGAGAACCGGGCCCAGGGGCCATACTGAGGTGGATTCGTAGCCACGATACGACCGAATGCCATGACGACGACGCTATGACGACGAAGCTCGGCGCAGCCCGATCGCAGCGCTCGTGGACAGTTCGCATGGGCAGGGACGCATGACGACGCAACGCATCGTGGTCACTGGCGCGACCGGTTTCGTCGGCGGCGCGCTCGCCCGCCATCTGGTCGCGACGCGCCCCTGGACCCAGGTCGTCGGCCTCGGTCGCGACCCNCGCGCGCTGCAGGCGCAGGGCATCGAGTTCGTCGCCATCGACCTGACCGACGAGGCCGCGGTGCATCGCGCCTTGCGCGGCGCCGACATCGTCGTGCACTCGGCGGCCTTGTCGAGCCCGTGGGGACGGCGCGCCGATTTCGTCGCCGCCAACATCGACGCCACCGATCACGTCGTCGCCGCCTGCATCGCGCGCCAGGTGCGGCGGCTCGTGCATATCTCCACGCCCGGCATCTATCACGATGGCCGCCCGCATCTGGACATCCGCGAAGACCATCCCTTGCCGGCGCAGGCGGTCAACGACTACGTCGCGACCAAGCTGATCGCCGAGCGGCGGGTGTTCGAGCGCTGCGCGGCCGGCGGCGTGTCCGCGCTGGCCTTGCGGCCGCGGGCGATTTTCGGCCCTGGCGACACTGCGATCCTGCCGCGCTTGGCGCAGGCGCTGCGCAGCGGCCGACTGCGCCGGATCGGCCATGAGGACTGCCGGGTGGATCTGACGTACATCGACAACGTCGTCGACGCGATCGTGTCGGCGATCGATGCCTCCTGGCGATTGAACGGCCGCGTCTACAACATCAGCAACGGCGAACCGGTCGCGATCTGGGGCGTCATCGACCGGCTCGCCGACGCTTTGTCGTTGCCGCGGCCCAGACGGCGCATGTCCAAGTCGTTGGCGCTTGCCGTGGCAAGCGGCGTGGAAGCCTGGTATCGCCGCTTCAGTCCCGATCGCGAGCCGCCGCTGCTGCGTTACGGCATCGAATTGCTCAGTGTCGACATGACCCTCGACATCGGCCGCGCCCGCAGCGAGCTGGGCTATCGGCCGCGCGTGAGGATGGAAGACGCGCTGGCGAAAACCCTCGGCGAACTCGCGCGAGCGCAGGTGCGACGGTGAGCGGCGAGGTCACGCTGACGCTCGGCGTGTCCGGGCACAGCTGCGCCGACCCGCGTCATCTCGGTTTCGACGCCGGTGCGGCGATGAGCTTCCCGGCCGGCTGGGCCTTGATCGAGCACCCGCTGCAGGGCGCGATCCTGTTCGACTGCGGCTACGGCCCGCAGGCGCGCCTGGCGATGCGGCGCGGCCTGCGTTGGCTTTATCGCCGCGTCATTCACGCCTGCTCGGCGCCGCATACCGACGCGGCGGCCTTGCTGCAGCGGCGTGGGCTGGCTCGCGATGAAGTGCGCATGGTCGTGCTGAGTCATTTCCATCCCGATCACATCGGCGGGCTCGGCCAGTTCCCGCAGGCGCGTTTCGTCGCTCATGCCGATGCCTGGCGGCAAGTCGAGGACTCGGGCTGGTTCGGCCTGCTGCATGCGCAGATCTGGAAGGAACTGCTGCCGGCGGATTTCGTCGCCCGCCTGCAGTTGCTCGACGAACGCGGCCGGCGCGGGCTCGACGGCGACTTGGCGACGCTCGGCGGAGAAGGCTGGGATCTGTTCGGCGACGGCAGCCTGTTCGCGTTGCCCTTGCCGGGGCATGCGCGCGGCCAGATCGGCTTGGCGCTGCGTACCCATGACGGCGAGCGGGCGATCCTCGCTGCCGATGCGTTCTGGCGCCGCGAGCAACTCGATCTTGGTCGGGACTTGCCGTGGCTGACGCGGCTGCTGGCGATGGACGATGCGAGCGCCTACCGCGACACTTTGCGGCGGCTGACGCGCTTCCGCGATACCCATCCGGGGGCCTGGTTGATCCCGGCGCATTGCGCGCAGACGCTGGCGGAGTGGCGGCGGCGTCATCCGTCGGCGGTGTTGGAGGCGGAAGCGGGCGAGCGGGGCGGTTGAGACTCGCCTCCTATGCGCGGCCCTGCGGGGCCACGCTTGCGTCGTGAGTTCGGAACTGCGCGAAGATTGTCGTTGTCATTGTCATTGTCATTGTCATTGTCGTTGTCGTTGTCGTTGTCGTTGACGTTGACGTTGCTGTGCGCCGCTTCGCACTAGCGAAGGCAATCGAAGACCCAAAGGGCGGACCGCAGGGATGCGGGCCGTTTTTCATCGGGACAGGGATGTCCCGTATGAAAAATCCCCGCGTCGGCATCGATCGTGCGGGCCCTTGATTCAAAGAGAAGCATTTTTCTTTGGTTACCTTTCTTTTGTTGCTTTAGACAAAAGAAAGTAACCCGCCGCTTTAGTGGCGGAAGCTTTTATCGTTTGATCTTGCTTCTGAAAACTCCAAGCAAGTGCAGAGCTGTCACTCCTGTAGGAGCGACGTAAGTCGCGACCGATCTCGCCGGGTATCGATCAAGCAAGAGCAGAGCTTCCGTCCGCTAACGCGG
>NZ_JBQEOE010000018.1:13166-28298 GCF_052045105.1 Lysobacter sp. 22409
ACCTTTCTTTTGTTGCTTATGACAAAAGAAAGTAACCCGCCGCTTTAGTGGCGGAAGCTTTTGGCGTTTGATCTAGATCTTGATCTTGCTCGAGCGATACACCGCGAGACCGAAACGACGCGGTCGCGGCTCGCGCCGCTCCTACCCTGGGGCTCTAGCCGGCAGCGGCGCGAGATTTAGGCGTCGCGGTCGCGGCTCACGCCGCTCCTACAGGGGTGGATTCGCGACACTCTCTCCTTCAAGCAAGTGCAGAGCTTCCGTCCGCTAACGCGGCCGGGTTACTTTCTTTTGCTAAGCCCAAAAGAAAGGTAACCAAAGAAAAGGGCTCTCCTTGCAAGGGCACAGGCCACGAGTGCGATGCTAGCGCCGGGATTTTTCGATAAGACGTCCCTGTCTTATCGGAAAACGCCGCACGTCCTGTGCGGCGCCCTCCGGGTCTACGGTTGACCGGCAAAGCGGCAAAGCAGTTCAAAGAACAAAGCAAGCCGACCGTTCGTAACGACGATCTTCGTCACGACGCCACGAACGTCTGCAGACACGATTTACACCGTTGCCATTTCGCCATGGCGGGCATCAGCGCCTCAGCGCAAAACTTCGTCCGCCAACACCACCCCATCCTCATCCGCACACAGCCAATCCCCCGGTCGGATCACCAGGCCGCCGATCTCGACCACGACGTCGCGTGCGCCCTGGCCGAGTTTGTCGGTCTTGCGCGGGCAGGTGCCCAGCGCCTTGACGCCGAGCTCCATCGCACCGATCGCGCCGCTGTCGCGGATCGCGCCGTAGACGACCACACCGGCCCAACCGTTCTCGACCGCCTTGGCCGCCAATAGATCGCCGAGCATCGCGCGGCGCATCGAGCCGCCGCCGTCGATCACCAGCACGCGGCCGTTGCCGGCTTCGGCCACCGCTTCGCGCACCAGCGAATTGTCTTCGTAGGCCTTGATCGTGCTGACCAAACCGTCGAACGCCAGGCGCCCACCGTAGTCGCGCAAGGGCAGGTCCAATATGCGAACCCGTGCCTCATGCAGATCGCACAGGTCGCAGGTGTTCATCCGCGTACCGCCGCGACCGCCGCCTTCATCTTGCCGATCACTTCGGCGTAGTCGGGTGCGTTGAACACCGCCGAACCGGCGACGAAAGTGTCGGCGCCCGCCGCGGCGATCTCGGCGATGTTGTCGGTCTTGACGCCACCATCGATCTCGAGCCGGATCGCGCGGCCGCTGTTGTCGATGCGCTCGCGCACGCGGCGCAGCTTGTCCAACGCCGAGGGAATGAAGCTCTGGCCGCCGAAGCCCGGGTTGACCGACATCAGCAGCACCAGGTCCAGGTCTTCGAGCACCCAGTCGAGCACTTCGATCGGGGTCGCCGGGTTCAGCACCAGGCCGGCCTGGCAGCCGTGCGACTTAATCAGCTGGATCGTGCGGTGCACGTGGCCGCTGGCTTCGGGATGGAAGCTGATGATGCTGGCGCCGGCCTTGGCGAAGTCGGGGACGATGCGGTCGACCGGTTCGACCATCAGGTGCACGTCGATCGGCGCGGTCACGCCGTGCTTGCGCAGCGCCTCGCAGATCATCGGGCCAATGGTCAGGTTCGGTACGTAATGGTTGTCCATGACGTCGAAATGGACCCAGTCGGCGCCGGCCTTGAGGACGTTGTCGACCTCCTCGCCGAGCTTGGCGAAGTTGGCCGAGAGGATCGAAGGGGCGATGACGGTGGATTGCAGGGACATGCGACAGGGCCGGTACGGACAGGCGGCCATTGTCGCCTCCCCCAGCCGGGGGGCCAAGCGCGGACGGATCAGCGGCGCTGGCGCAGGGTCTTGATGCGGTCGTAGGCGCGGTTGATCTCGCGGGCGCGCTGCTCGGCCTGGCTGCGCAGTTCCGGGGCGGCCTGGGTGACCCGGTCGGGGTGGTACTGCGCCATCAGCCGGCGGTAGGCCTGGTCGACCTCGCTGTCGCTGGCGTCGGTGGTCAGGCCCAGCACCGCATAGGGGTTGTCGCCGCGCAGCTTGAACCAGTCGGTATCGAAGGCGTGACCGATCAGCAGGCCGATAATGGCCCCCAGGAAGGGGTTGCCGCGCAGCAGCGCCGCGCCGGCGAAGAAACCCAGCAATTTGCCGTACCAGCGCTTCATCCGCGCCCATCGTCCCGGGCCGTTCGCGGCCCGTCCAGGCCCCTGCGGGCCGCCGGACCCCAGTCTACCTGCACGCGGACGCCAGCCGGCGTACACTGCCCGGCCCCGTCGCGCCTGCGCGCGCGAGCCGTCCGGCTCCGGCGGCGCGAAGCGATGGGGGGAATCATCTATGCCGCCGCCATCAGGGGTCCCCACGTTGACGACCACACTGCTGCAATCCGAACTGCCCGGCCTGCCCTTGCGCCACCGCGGCAAGGTCCGCGATGTCTTCGACCTTCCGGCCGATCGCCTGCCCGCGGGCGCCGCCCCGGGCGGCGACTGTCTGTTGATGGTCGCCACCGACCGCCTCAGCGCGTTCGACGTCGTGCTGCCCGACCCGATCCCGGGCAAGGGCGAGATGCTCTGCCAGATCAGCAACTTCTGGTTCGGCAAGACCGCGCACATCATTCCCAACCACCTGACCGGGATCGACGTCGCCGCCGTGCTGCCCGCGGGCGTCGACGCCCGCCTCTACGCCAAGCGCACGGTCGTGACCAAACGGCTCAAGCCGGTGCCGATCGAGTGCATCGCACGCGGTTATCTGATCGGCAGCGGCTGGAAGGATTACCAGCGCACCGGCCGGGTCAGCGGCATCGCCCTGCCGAGCGGCCTGCGCCAGGCCGAGCAATTGCCCGAGCCGATCTTCACCCCCTCGACCAAGGCCGCCGTCGGCGACCACGACGAGAACATCGACTTCGACACCGCCGTGCGCACGGTCGGCGCCGGGCTCGCCGAAGCGGTGCGCGATGCGACCCTGCGCCTGTACCGCTACGCCGCCGACTACGCGGCCGAGCGCGGCATCCTGCTGGCCGACACCAAGTTCGAGTTCGGCACCGATGCCGACGGCCGTCTCTACGTCATGGACGAAATGCTGACGCCGGACTCTTCGCGCTATTGGCCCGCCGACCAGTACCAGGTCGGCACCAGCCCGCCGAGCTACGACAAGCAGTTCGTGCGCGATTACCTGGAGACGCTGGGCTGGGACAAGACCCCGCCGGGTCCGAACCTGCCGCCCGAAGTGATCGAGCGCACCCGCGCGAAGTACGCCGAGGCGTTGCAGAAACTCGCCGGCATCTCGATCGACTGACACCCCGCCGGCCCGCACACGCGGGCCGGTTCGGTTTTAAGCGCGCCGCACCGGGGCCTGCCCGGCCAATCGCGTGCGCAGGCGCGGCCAACCTGCAGGCGCGCGCCTCATGCGCCGCGCGATCCGCGCCACACTCAGGGCCCGTCCACGGATTCAGCCCTGCCGCCATGCGCGTTACCCTTGCCCGATCTTCTCTCTCGCGAGAACCGCATGAATATCGGCTACCTGTACCTGACCATCGCGATCGCCGCCGAAGTGGTGGCGACCAGCGCGCTCAAGGCCTCCGAAGGCTTCACCCGCACCGTCCCCTCGCTGATCGTCGGCATCGGCTACGCCACCGCGTTCTATTTCCTCTCGCTGGTGCTGCGCACGGTGCCGGTCGGCGTCGCCTATGCGATCTGGTCGGGCGTCGGCATCGTCCTGATCGCCGCGATCGGCTGGCTGTTCATGAAGCAGACCCTGGACGCCGGCGCGCTCGCCGGCATCGGTCTGATCGTGGCGGGGGTGGCGGTGATCCAGCTATTCTCGAAGTCCGCGGCCCACTAGCCGCAGGCCCCCACCCGCGGACAGCGCGTCCGCCCCGCCGCAACGGGAGTCGACCATGAGCACCGTCGCCGAGTCGTCGTCGCAACGCCCCATCGATCGCTGGTTCGCCAGTTATTCCGGCGACCATCGCAACGCCACCAACCAGCGCATCCACGTCGTCGCGGTGCCGGCGATCCTGTGGAGCGTGATCGCCTTGCTGTGGTGCATCCCCGCCCCGGGCACGTACTTCCGCCCGGGCGCCTGGGCCGCGCTGGCGATGTTCGCCGCACTGCTGTTCTATTACCGCGCCTCGCGCAAACTCGGCTTCGGCATGCTGGTGCAGTTCGTGGTGTTGTCGCTGATCGCGCACTGGATCGCGCAGAGCTTCGGCATCACCGTGCTGCTGTACACCGCCATCGCCGTGTTCGTGGTGGCCTGGATCGCCCAGTTCATCGGCCACAAGATCGAAGGCAAGAAGCCGAGCTTCTTCACCGACCTGACTTATCTGCTGATCGGCCCGGCCTGGGTGCTGTCGAAGCTGTACCGCAAATTCGGCTGGTCGTACTGATCGAGCAAGAGGGCGTCCGTTGCTTCTGGGTAGGGCGGCGCGAGCCGCGACCGCGTCGTATCGACGACGTCGTCAGCCATGGTTTGCGGTCGTATGGCGCCCTCTAACCTCGGGCCGGATCGGCATCCCGACGCATCACAGGTAATAACGGCCCAGCAAATAAACGCATAACCCCGCCTGCGCCCACAGCACCACGCAGGTCGCCGCCGACACCGGCAAGGCCCGCGACCAGCTCAGGCGCACCCCGTCGGGGCCGGGCAGATGGATACGCACGCTGAAAGCCAAGGCCAGGCAGGACAGCACGAACGCGATCGCCGCGAACGGCCAGCCGGAGCTGGCGGCCTGCCCGTGCAGGACGATCATCGCCGTCACCGCCAGCATCGCCCACAGCACCAGCGCGAACACCACCGACCACAGCGCCGCGCCATAGGCTGGCCGTGCCTTGACCAGGTGCGATACCCAGCCGCGCAACAGCCACGCACTCGGCATCAGCCAGAACACCAAGGCCGCGATCGCCAACATCCCCCAGACGAACGGGCCCGCAGTCTGCAACGCATACTTCACAATGCTTCTCCCGTCACGCCATTCGCGACCCGCTCGAGCGGCCGTCACGATAGCCCAATCGACCTCCCCCATGCCTGTTCGCGACATCGTCCTGTTGCTGCTCGTCGTCCTGTCCTGGGCGCTGAACTTCCTGACCTCGGCCTATGCGCTGCGCGAGATCCCGCCGTTGCTGTTCACCGGCCTGCGTTTCGCCCTGCTCGCCCTGCCGCTGGCGTTCTTCGTCAAACGCCCGGCGCCGGGCCAATGGCCGCGCCTGATCGCGGTTTGCCTGTGCATCGGCGTGCTGCATTTCGGCCTGAGCTTCAGCGCGCTCAAAGCCGCCGGCGACCTGTCCTCGCCGGCCATCGTGTTGCAGAGCTATGTCCCGATGACCGCGGTACTGGCCTGGTGGCTGCTCGGCGAACGCTTCGCCTGGCGCACCGGCGTGGCGATCGGCCTGAGTTTCGCCGGCGTGCTGGTGCTCGGCTTCGACCCGCTGGTGCTCGACAAGCCGATGGCGGTGGTGCTGATGCTGATCTCGGCCGCGTTCCTGGCCCTGGGCACGGTGCTGATGAAAGGCCTGCGCGGCCTCGACGCTTACAGCCAGCAAGGCTGGACCGCGCTGATCGCGGTGCTGCCGCTGATCGGTCTCAGCGTCGCCTTCGAGCCCGGCGGCCTCGCCGCACTCGGCTCGGTGAGCTGGGTCGCCTGGCTTGGCGTGGTCTATGCCGCGTTCGTCTCGTCGCTGCTCGGCCACGGCCTGTACTACGTGCTGGTGCAACGCCACCCGGTCGCCAAGGTCACCCCCTGGCTACTGCTGGTACCGGTGTTCGCCATCGCCCTAGGCGTCGCCTTCTGGGGCGACCGCCCCGGTCCGCGCCTGTGGATCGGCGGCGCCATGGTGCTGGGCGGCGTGCTGATCATCGCCCTGCGGTCGCTGGCGAAATCGCGTACGCCGGTGCCGGCTACGGATGCGTGAGCAAAGGGATGGGAGCGGCGTCCTACTGGATTTCCTTCGGTCACAAGCCGCGACCGCAGGATGCGCAGCAATGGCATCGCCGTCGTCATCGATCGAAGCGGCGTGCTGTCGCGGGGTAGGAGCGGCGCAAGCCGCGACCGCGTCGTTTCGGTCTCGCGGCGAATGAACCAAGCAAGATCAGGATCAAACGCCAAGAGCTTCCGCCACTAAAGCGGCGGGTTACTTTCTTTTGTCATAAGCAACAAAAGAAAGGTAACCAAAGAAAAATGCTTTTCTTTGAATCACCTGCCCGCACGATCGGTGCCAACGCAGGGCTTTTTCATACGGGACATCCCTGTCCCGATGAAAAACGGCCCGCATCCATGCGGGCCGCCCTTCGGGTCTTCTATGGCCTTCGCTAGTGCGAAGCGACGCACAGCAACAGCAACAGCAACAGCAACAGCGCCGTTGCTGTTACTGTTGCTGTTGCTGTTGCTGTTGCTGTGAAAAGCCTGGCGCAGTTCCGATCTAGCGATGCAACTGTAGACCCGGAGGGCGGCGCACAGGACGTGCGCCGTTTTTCGATAAGACAGGGATGTCTTATCGAAAAATCCCGGCGCGCGCTGTGTACTCGCAGGGGAGCTTCGTCAAGGAAAGCCCTTTTCTTTGGTTACCTTTCTTTTGGGCCAGCAAAAGAAAGTAACCCGGCCGCGTTAGCGGGCGGAAGCTTTGCTATTGCTATTGCTATTGCTATTGCAGTTGCAGTTGCAGTTGCAGTTGCAGTTGCAGTTGCTTCATTGCACTGCGGCAAGAAACGCTGCAACCGCCACGACGCGGTCGCGGCTTGCGCCGCTCCTACCCTAACGGGCTGCGGCCCGCATCGGCGCAAGATTGATGCGGCGCGCGCGACTACTCCCGCGGCGGCTCGAACATCTCCGCGCTCGGCCGGAATGCCCGCGGCGCATAGCCGAAATCGCGCTGCGCCGGACCCGCGTCGAAGGTCATGTCGCCGCGCATGCGCCGCACCGCGGCTTCGCCGAGGCCCGAGGCGCGGCCGGTGGCCTGCGCGGCAAGCAACGCGAGGTTGAACAGCGGCGACGGCAGCTCGATCAGGCGCACCGGCGGGCGCAGACAGGCCAGGGTGCGCGCGACCATGTCGCGATAGCTCAGCACTTCGCCGCCGGGCACGGCATAGACCTGGCCGAAGGTCGCCGGCACGTCGAGCACGGCGAAGGCGGCATCGGCGAGGTCGTCGACGTGCACCGGCTGACGCAGGCCATTGGCGCCGCGCGGCAAGGGGAAGTAACGAAGGCGGCGCGCCAGTTGCGCGATCCGGGTCAGGGTGGCGTCGCGGCCGGCACCGTAGATCAGGGTCGGGCGCAACACGGTCACCGCATCGTTGCGCGGCACCGCCGCTGCGAACAAGGCGGCCTCGCCCTCGCGCAGTTCCTGGGCGACCCGGCGCTCGTCGGCATCGGCCGAACCGCGCTTGGTCTCGGCGCTGGTCGAGCCGAACGCGACCACGCGCGAGGCCTCGATGCCCGATTGTTCGTACCACTTGGCGAACTTCAGCAGCGGACCGCAGCTGAAGATCGCATCGACGCGCGCCGGCAACGCCGGCATCGACGACAGATCGCCCTGCAGCCAATGCAAGCCGGGGCGGTCGTGCTGCTCGTGGCGCGAGATCCCGGTGACCCGCCATCCGGCGTGATACAGCCGTTGCAGCAAGGGCACGCCGATCTGGCCGCTGCCCCCCAAAACCAAAGCGTGTTTCATGCGTTCAGCCCTGCGCACTCCGCGCCGGCAGCACCGCGCGCAACCAGAAATAACCGACCACCGCCGACAACAGCGACGCGCCGAGGATGCCGAGCACGGCCTCTTCGTAACGCAACGGGTCTTGGTAGGCCAACGAAGCGATGAACAAACTCATCGTAAAACCGATGCCGCACATCAAACCCAGGCCGATCATCGCGCGCAGGTCCATGCCGGCGGGGAACCGGGCCCAGCCGAGCACGCGCATCAGCAACGCCGCGCCGACGATGCCGACCGGCTTGCCGACCACCAGGCCCAGCACGATGCCCATCGGCAGCGCCGCGGTCGCGTCTTCGAGCTTGACCCCGCTCAGCGACAGGCCGGCGTTGACGAAGGCGAACAACGGCAGGATCGCGTAGGCCACCCACGGGTGCAGCGCGTGTTCCAGGGTTTCCAGCGGCGAATGCTCGTGCTCGTCGTCGATCGCATTGCGCTTGTCGACGTGCGGGATCATCAGGCCGGTGGCGACGCCGGCCAGGGTCGCATGCACGCCGGACTTCAGCACGCACACCCACAACACCACGCCGAGCGCGAGATACGGCCCCAGCGAGGTCACGCCGCGGCGATTGAGCACCCACATGGCGGCCAGCGCCACCGCCGCCCACATCAGCGCGGTGACCGACAGGCCGTGCGAATAGAAGAAGGCGATGATCAGGATCGCGATCAGGTCGTCGACCACCGCGATCGTCGACAGCAGCAGCTTCATCGCCACCGGCACACGCGAACCGAGCAGGGCCAGCACGCCGAGTGCGAAGGCGATGTCGGTCGCGGTCGGCACCGCCCAGCCGCGCATCGCGGCGGCGTCGCCGCGGTTGAGCGCGGCGAACAGCAGGGCCGGCACGATCACGCCGGCGGCGGCGCAGACCATCGGCAGCACCAGTTGCGAGCGCTCGGCCAATTGGCCGCTGAGGGCCTCGCGCTTGATCTCCAGGGCGACGACCAGGAAGAAGACCGCCATCAGGCCGTCGTTGATCCACAGCAACAAGGGCTTGGCGATGTCGAGCGCGCCGATGCGCACCTGCACCGGGATCTCGCGGAAGGCCTCGTACGCGGCTTGCAGCGGCGAGTTGGCGGCGATCAGGGCCAGCACCGCGGCGACGATGAGGACGATGCCGCCGGCGGCTTCCAGACGGAAGAATTCGCTCAGCGCGCGCAACGCGCGTCGCGGCAAGCGCGTGGGGGTGAGTTCGCTCATCCGGCCATTATATCGACGGCAACGGTCCGCCCCGCGTCAATGGCCGCTCAGCGCAGCAGCATCAGCACTTCGAAGCCGATCCAGCCCAACAGCCCCACGAGCAGGATCGTGCCCTCGCGCTTGCTCACGCGCAGGTCGCCCCGCAGCATCGGGTACAGCATCAGCGCGAACACCGCCGCGGCGGGCAGCTCGAAACGCACGAACGAGGCCGGCAGCGGCACGCTGTGCCAGGCCGCCATGCCGCCGATCACGATCAGCAGATTGAACAGACTCGAGCCGACCACGTGGCCGACGACGATGTCGCCCTGCCCGCGCCGCGCCGCGGCGACCGCGGCCATGGCCTCGGGCAGCGCGGTGCCGATCGCCACCGGCAGCAGACCGGTCAGCAGCGGCGAAAGACCCATCGCGGCACCGATGATGGCCGCATTCGGCGAACCGAAACCGGCCGCCAGCGCCGGCGAGGCGCCGAGGCTCCACAGGCCGTCGCCGCCGATGATCAGATAGGCGCCCAGGTGCATCAGCACCAACGCGATCAGCACCCGCACCAGATTCAGGCCGAGGTGGGTCTGGGTCTGGGCGAAAGCGGCGATGGCGTCCTGCAGCTCCGGCGCCTCGCGACGGGTGCGCGCGATCGCATAGGCGACCACCGCGACGAACGCCAGCAGCATGACGATGCCTTCGACGCGGCTGAGCACGCCGTCCAGGCCCAGGCCGATCACCGCCAGGGTGCCGAGCAACAGCACCAGCAGCAGCGGCGTCAAGGCGCGCCAACGCACCAACAGCGGCGCGGCGAGCGCGGCCAGGCCGAGGGTCAGGCCGAAATTGACTACGTTGCTGCCGACCGCATTGCCGAGCGCGAGCGCCTGCTGGCCGCGCACCACCGCCTGCAGGTTGACCGCGAGTTCCGGCAGCGAGGTGCCGAACGCGACCAACACCAGGCCGGCCGCGAACGGCGAGGCGCCGAAGCGCTGGGCCAGGCCCGAGGCGCCCTTGACGATCGAATCGCCGCCCAGGGCCAGCAGCACCAGGCCGAGTACGAATAAGCCGACGGCTTCGAACATGACGATCATCCCCTTGCGGTCAATGGCCGATTCTATGCTCAGGCCGGGCCTGGTTGCGCTTTCGCCGCCTCGCGGCGGCCGCTTCGTTCGTTGCCGGCCTCAGGAGCAGCCTTCGACATAGTCGACCTGCGGCGGCACGCCGATGCGCCAGGCGGTGACCTTGCCGGCGGCATCGGTCTCGAACACCAGGGCGCCGGCACCGCCGCCGGCGTCGCCGATGCGTAGATTCTTGCCGCCGTCGACGTACTTGTGCGGCTGCTCCTCGACCCGGCCGGCGTAGAGCTTGCGGATCTCGTCCGCGCTCATGCCGCGCTTGCCGCCGCCGGGCGCGGTCTCCTTGTCGTTGCCGACGTCGACGCGGGCGAACTTGCCGTTCTCGATCATGAAACCGAACTCGGCCGCGTTCTGCGCCCAGATCGGCCTCAGGTAGTAGCAACCGCCGTCGGCCGCGGCCTCGCCCTTGAGCTCGCCGCCCCAGGCCTTCCTGGCGTCCTCGGCGCTCATGCCGAAACGCAGGTCGCCGTAGCCGTCGAAGCGCGCCAGGGTGTCGCTCGCGGGTGGCGTTACGGCCGGTGCGGTCGCCGGCGGCACGTCTTCGACGGGTTGATCGTTGGCCGGCGGGGTCTGCGCCGTCGCGGTGTCGTTCGGGCCGGCGGCCTCGCGCTGGCAGGCGCTCAAGGCCAGCGCCAGCAACAGGGTGGGCAACACGACGGGGAGTGGCAAACGCTTCATCGGCAGGACTCCGGCGCGCGGGGCGCGGTTCGGGTGGCCGCTGCAGCCTAGCCGTTTTGCGTGAATGCGGTGCGAAACGCCGATCTGCGGCGGCAGCCGCGCGAACGCCCTCGCGCGGCCGGGCAGCGCGGAGGGCGAACGATGAGGTCCGCGATCAGTCGCGCTTGCTCGGGTCGAAGTGCTTGCGCAAGCCGGCCCAGCAGGCCTGGTAGTCGCGCTGGCGATGCGCGGCGTCGAAGGCTTGCGCGGCCGGACGGATCACCGCGCGCGTCTCGAACATGAAGGCCATGGTGTCGACGATCACGTGCGGCTGCGAGAGGTCCGCAGCCGAGGCCTTTTCGAAGGTCTGCGCATCCGGGCCGTGGCCGGTCATGCAGTTGTGCAGCGACGAGCCGCCGGGCGCGAAGCCGTCGGCCTTGGCGTCGTAGGCGCCGTGGATCAGGCCCATGAACTCGCTGGCGATGTTGCGGTGGAACCACGGCGGCCGGAAGGTGTGCTGGGCCACCAGCCAACGCGGCGGGAAGATCACGAAATCGATGTTGGCCGTGCCGGGCGTGTCGCTCGGCGAGGTCAGCACGGTGAAGATCGACGGGTCGGGATGGTCGAAGCTGATCGAGCCGATGGTGTTGAAGTGGCGCAGATCGTATTTGTACGGCGCGTAGTTGCCGTGCCAGGCGACCACGTCGAGCGGCGAATGGCCGATGTCGGCGCGCCACAGATGGCCCTGGAACTTGGCGACCAGCTCGAACTCGCCCTCGAGGTCCTCGTAGGACGCGTGCGGGGTCAGGAAATCGCGCGGATTGGCCAGACCGTTGGCGCCGATCGGGCCGAGGTCGGGCAAACGCAGCAGGGCGCCGAAGTTCTCGCAGACATAACCGCGCGAGGGGCCGTCGAGCAGTTCGACACGGAAGCGCACGCCGCGCGGGATCACCGCGACTTCCAGCGGTTCGACTTCGAGCGCGCCGAACTCGGTGGCGACCAACAAACGGCCCTGCTGCGGCACGATCAGCAACTCGCCGTCGGCGCTGTAGAAATAGCGTCCCTCCATCGAACGGTTGGCGGCATACAAGTGGATGCCGCAACCGTGCTGGCCCGCCGGCGAGCCGTTGCCGGCCATCGTATACAGGCCGTCGACGAAATCGGTCGCCGCCTCGGGCAGCGGCAACGGGTCCCAGCGCAGTTGGTCGGGCGAGACCGGGCCGTTGCCGAAGTCGTTATGGAAACGCGGCTGGCCGTAGGGCGCGAAGGTGCCGTGCATGGCCGCCGGACGAATGCGGTACAGCCAGCTGCGACGGTTCTCCTTGCGCGGCGCGGTGAACGCAGTACCGCTGAGCTGCTCGGCATACAGCCCGAACGCCGCGCGCTGCGGCGAGTTCTGCCCCTGCGGCAGGGCGCCGGCGACGGCCTCGCTGGCGAATTCGTTGCCGAAGCCGCTCATGTAGCCGCGCGGACGCTGGCGTTGGGCGTCGGTGCTGGGCATCGGAATCACGTTGTCGATGTCGTTGGCTGCGGTGCTCATACGGGCTCGCTATGCGGTAGGGCGCCACCATTGGTCGGGGCGCAGATCGGATCGGTGCGGCGGCGGAGCGGTGTCTGCAACGGTACGGCGCGGGCGGCGCGGCGTTACATGATCGCGCGCAGCCCCAGCGAGCGCTGGGTCGAGCGTTCGATCCTCAGCGCCAGCTCGGTGGCGAGCTCCAGCACCCGTGCGCTGTCCTTGCGCCAGACCAGCAGGGCGTGCAGGTTCTCGCTGAAAGTGTCTTCGAGCAGCATCAATTCGTAACCGCCGCCGTCGACGCCGCGCTCGGCCAGCAGCGGGTCCAGCCAGGCGAAATACTCGTCCGGCAGGAACCACCGCCCGTCGGCATGACGCGGGAAATCCGCCAGGGGCTCGGCGAAGAAATCGCTGATCTGCTCGTGCACCTCGTCGATCTTGTCGCCGACGGCGATGTGATCCATCAGCTTGAACACGAGCGCGTTCTGCATCAGCTCTTCCGGCGAGGGATCCACGATCCAGTCCAGATCGGGATCCTCCGCCGCGCCGTCGATCGCGGCCACCAGCGATTGCAGTTCCTCGGGCTCGAGTTCCCGGCAGGTCAACAGATCGACGAGTTCCCTGAGCATGCGCATTCCCTGGCTTGGCCGGCGGTTTTGGTCGGCCGTTATAGTACGCCGCGCTTCATCTGGTCGCGCTCGATGCTCTCGAACAGGGCCTGGAAGTTGCCTTCGCCGAAACCTTCGTTGCCCTTGCGCTGGATGATCTCGAAGAAGATCGGCCCGATCGCGTTCTGGGTGAAGATCTGCAGCAGCTTGCGCTGGTGGGTCTCGCGGTCGGCGTCGATCAGGATCTTGTTCTTGGCCAGGCGAGCGACGTCCTCGCCGTGATTGGGCACGCGCTGGTCGATCACATCGAAATAGGTGTCCGGGGTGTCGAGGAACTCCACGCCCTGGGCGCGCATCGCCTCGACGGTCTCGTAGATGTTGTCGGTGAAACAGGCGATGTGCTGGATGCCCTCGCCCTTGTAGGCGTCCAGGTATTCGTTGATCTGGCTCTTCGGGTCGCTGGACTCGTTGAGCGGGATGCGCACGACGCCGTCCGGCGCGGTCATCGCCTTCGACACCAGGCCGGTCTTGGCGCCCTTGATGTCGAAATAGCGGATCTCGCGGAAATTGAACAGACGCTCGTAATAGTCCGACCACTTCTGCATGTTGCCGAAGTACAGGTTGTGGGTCAGGTGGTCGATGAAGGTCAGGCCGAACCCGGCCGGGTTCTGCTCGGCGCCCGGGATCGGCTCGTAGTCTTCATAGGCCGTGCCCTGGTCGCCGTAACGGTCGACCAGATACAGCATGCAGTCGCCGATGCCCTTGACCACCGGCGAATCGATCGCGCGGGTGTCGGCGCGCTCGCTGACCGCTTCGCCGCCGTTGCCGAGCACGGCCTGGTAAACCTCGTTCGCCGGCTTCTTGAAGCGGATCGCGAAGCCTGCGGCGCAGGGGCCATGCGCCTCGGCGAAGGCCGCGGCGAAGCTGTCGGGCGATTCGTTGACCAGGAAGTTCACCCCGCCCTGGCGGTAGACGGTGATCGGACGTGTCTTGTGGCGCAGCACGGCGCTGAAGCCGAGCTTGCGGAAATAGTCGTGAAGCAGGTCGCTGCGGCCCTTCGGGGCGGCGAACTCGACGAACTCGAACCCGTCGATGCCGAGCGGATTCTCAAACGTGGTGACCTGCATGCCGAGGTTGGGCTGCGCATTCATGGCATTGTTCTCAGGTGGCGGCCGGGTCCGCTGCGGACGGCCTTGTCGAAAGGGTCGTTATAGTTTCACATGAAACCATAAGCAAGGCACAGTGCAACATGAATCGATCTCAATCCGACCCCGATGCCGTCCCCGAATCGGTCCTGTCCGGCCCCCAGACCGCGCCGATCGGCAAGGCCGGCGGGGCGCGCCATGCCGAACTGGACCTGGAACACTTCCTGCCCTACCGCCTCTCGGTCCTGTCCAACCGGGTCAGCAGCGCGATCGCCCGGGTCTATTCCGAGCGCTTCGCCCTCAGCGTGACCGAGTGGCGGGTGATGGCGGTCCTGGGCCGCTACCCCGGCCTGTCGGCCAACGAGGTCGCCCAGCGCACCGCGATGGACAAGGTCGCGGTCAGCCGCGCGGTCGCCCGCTTGATCGAAGCCGGCCGCCTGGAGCGCGACACCCACGACGACGACCGCCGTCGGTCGGTGCTGCAGCTGTCGCTGGACGGCTACAAGATCTACGACGAAGTCGCGCCGATGGCGCTGGCCTTCGAGCAGCGCCTGTTGAACGGCATCGAGGCACCCGAGCGCGAGGCGCTGTTCCGGCTGCTGGATCGTCTCGACGAGTTGGAGATGCAGGCCGAGGCGGAGATGGCGGCGACGACGCGCTAGGCGGGTCGATGTCGTAGGTGGCGGTGGCCTTGGGCCGCGTTGCCGAGTCCCGGTTGCAGGCATCTGGCGCGCTGGAGGGAAGTCGTTGCCGACGTTCTATTGGGCAAGGCGGCCGTTTGCGTGGCGAGCTGGCAAGCCCGCGGTCGCGGCTTGCGCCGCTCCTACCCTGGTACCGGGCGAGCCGTTGCCGTTGCCGTTGCCGTTGCCGTTGCCGTTGCCGTTGCCGTTGCCGAGATTTTGATCTGCTTTGCCGGTCAAATGGAGACCCGGAGGGCGCCGCACAGGACGTGCGGCGTTTTCCGATAGGACATGGATGTCCTATCGGAAAATCCCGGCGACAGCATCGCACTCGTGGCCTGTGCCCTTGCAAGGAAAGCCCTTTTCTTTGGTTACTTTTCTTTTGGGCTTAGCAAAAGAAAGTAACCCGCACCCTTTAGGGGGCGGAAGCTCTGCTCTTGCTTACGGCCTCTTCAAAAACAAGATCAGGATCAAACGCCAAAAGCTTCCGCCACTAAAGCGGCGGGTAACTTTCTTTTGTCTAAAGCAACAAAAGAAAGTCACCAAAG
>NZ_JBQEOE010000018.1:28348-59732 GCF_052045105.1 Lysobacter sp. 22409
ATACGGGACATCCCTGTCCCGATGAAAAACGGCCCGCATCCCTGCGGGCCGCCCTCCGGGTCTTCTATTGCCTTCGCTAGTGCGGCTCGGCGCACAGCAACAACAACAGCAACGGCAACGAAACCGGTAGCCCGATGGTTGGCGGCAGCCCCCTCACCGTCATCGCGCCCCGGACATCGCCGCCCCCGACCCACAAAAAAAGACGACGGCCGTAGCCGTCGTCTTTCGTTCGCCACCTGGCCGCGCGAAACGCGGCAGAGCGATTACTTCACGCCGTGCATCAACTTCTGCACCAACGGCGCGATCAGGAACAACAGCACGCCCGCGCCCACCAAGGCGTAGAAGCCGAAGGTGTAGCCGCTCAAGGCCGAGGTCGTGGTCATGCCGCCTTCGCCGCTGACCACGCCGGCGAAGATGCCCGACAGGTTGTTGCCGATGCCGGTCGAGAGGAACCAGCCGCCCATGCCGAAACCGACCAGGCGCATCGGCGCCAGCTTGGTCACCATCGACAAGCCGATCGGCGACAGGCACAGCTCGCCGACGGACTGGATCACGTAGACCATGAACAAGGTCCAGAACGGAATCTTGCCGGCGTCGTTGACCAGGCCCGACAAGGCGAACATCAACAGCGCGAACGCCAGGCCGTTGAAGATCAGGCCGAGGCCGAACTTGCGCGGAATCGACGGATTGGCCGAACCCATCTTGACCCAGATCAGGGCGATGATCGGTGCCAGGGTGATGATCGCCAGCGAGTTCACCGACTGGAACCAGGCGTTCGGGAACAGGAAGTCGCCGAGCTGGCGGTCGACGATCTTGTCGGCGAGGAAGGTGAAGGAACTGCCGGCCTGCTCGAAGAACATCCAGAACAGGATGTTGAAGGTGAAGATGATCAGCATCGCGATCACTTTGTCGCGTTGCACCTTGCCCTCGCGGAAGCCCTCGACCAGCAACAGGGCGCACAGGGCGATGAACATCGCCAGCAGCACCCACTGCAGGGTGGTCGCGCCGACGGCAAGCAGGAAGTACACCACCGGGATCGCGGCCAAGGCGCCGAGGAACACGTACAGCACCTTCTGTTTGCCGGCGCTGTCGGACGGCGGGCGGCCGATGCCTTCGAGCTGACGGCGACCGAACCAGAACCACACCAGGCTGGCGATCATGCCCAGGCCCGAGGCGATGAACACCATCTTGTAGACGGGCATGGCCGCGGTACCGAACACCTTTTCGGCGAGCAGGCCGGTCAGGATCGGCGAGATGAAGGCGCCGGCGTTGATGCCCATGTAGAAGATGGTGAAGCCCGAGTCGCGGCGGCCGTCGCTGACGCTGTAGAGCTTGCCGACCATGGTCGAGATGTTCGGCTTGAACAGACCGTTGCCGACCACGATCGTGGCCAGGCCGAGTTTGAACACTTGGTCGTTCGGGATCGCGATCAGGAACAGGCCGGTGGCCATGATGACCGCGCCGAGCAGGATCGAGCGTTGGTAGCCGAGCACCCGGTCGGCGATGTAGCCGCCGAAGATCGCCGCGGCATACACCAGGGCCAGGTAGGCGCCATAGATGCGGTTGGCAGGCGCTTCGCCGGCGGCGTCGCCGCCGTGGAACTGGGCCACGATGTACAGCACCAGCGCCCAGCGGATGCCGTAGAACGCGAAGCGCTCCCAGAACTCGGTCATGAACAGCATCCACAAGGGCTTGGGATGCCCCAGCATTTGCTTGAACTCGGGTATGGGCGCCTGGCCCTGGGTCGGTATCGCGGCTCCGCTCATGCGGTGTCCCCTGTCGTGTCGAAACTGAATGAAAATCCCACGCCAACGGCACGGGTCGGGGAGATTTACCGGCATGGACCGGTCCCGTCAAACCTTTATTCCACGCATTGCGCTTTGTTGCGACGCAACAATCACGCTTGCAAACCCATGAACGGGGGAGAATTTTGCGCGATGCGGCGGTTGGAGGTGCCGGTTTGCGGCGATCCGGGCTCCTTGGAAGACCCAGGCTGGGCCCTCCGGGGTCGGTGTTGCCGGCGCAGTTACTGTGAGTTCGCGGTCACGGCTCGCGACCGCAGGCACTCCAACAGGACACCGCTCCAACCCGGAAGCTGCAGGACGGCGAGCCCGGCCGAACTCCAATCGCCACGAGAACCTTCAGCCGTCATCCCCGCGCAGGCGGGGATCCAGAGACCTCAAACGTTGCGGCACGAGAGCCCTGGATTCCCGCCTGCGCGGGAATGACAGCGGGATTCACCGACAGTCGCCTGGTCGTTCCAGTAACTTCGCCGTCGACGCATCCAGCGAGGCGGTCGCGGCTTGCGGCCGCGGAAAATCCGGCAGGACGCTGCTCCTATCCTTTAACAGCGCCCACTCGATACGGGGCGGTATCGAAACCCTGCAGCCTCAGGTCCCGGCGCCGTAGCCGTCGGCGGGGCCGATGGTGGTGCGCACCTCGAACAGCTCCGGGAAGAAGGTCAGTTCCAGCGCCTGCTTGAGGAAGCCCACACCGCTGGAGCCGCCGGTGCCGCGCTTGAAGCCGATGATGCGCATGACCGTGCGCATATGGCGGAAGCGCCACAGCTGGAACTGGGTTTCCAGATCGACCAGGTCCTCGCACAGGGCGTACTCGCGCCAGTACAGGTCGGTGTTCTCGTAGATGCGCTCGAACACCGGCTGCAGCGCCGGGTCGCTGACGTGCGGCTGGCGCCAGTCGCGGTCCAGATGGATCGCCGGGATCGGGTGGCCGAAGCGCGACAGATACATCAGGAACTCGTCGTACAGGCTAGGCGCCGACAGCGCCTTCTCCAGCGAGACCTGGCCCTGCGGGTCGTGCGCGAACACCCGCAGCATGGCTTCGTTCTTGTTGCCGAGCATGAACTCGATGGTGCGGTACTGCAGCGACTGGAAACCCGACGACGGCCCCAGGGTTTCGCGGAAGCCCATGTATTCCGACGGCGTCAGCGTCTCCAGCACCGACCACTGCTCGGTGAGCTGGCGCAGCACCTGCTTGCAGCGCGCGAGGACTTTCTGGCATTGCCAGACCTGGTCGTGGCGCAGATGTTCGAGCGCGGCGCTCAGCTCGTGGATGATCAGCTTCATCCACAGCTCCGAGACCTGGTGCTGGATGATGAACAGCATCTCGTCGTGGTGGGCCGGGTCCGACAGCGCGCGCTGCGCCGACAGCAACCGGTCGAGTTGCAGATAGCCGCCGTAGCTGATGCGTCCGGACAGGTCGGTATGGATACCGGCTTCCAGTTCGCGCTGGTTTTTCTCGACGGACATCGGCGGCACTCACGGCAGGGGCGCAAAGCGTAACGCATCGCCTGCGCCGGGGTCGGCTTTCGTAATTGCAGCAGGCAGTTACGTCTCCCCGTCGCGGCCTGTGCGACGCCTAAAACGCACAATAACCGGGCCTGCCAAGCACGTCCCGCAGGCGCATTCTCGAGGGGAATCCATGCACAAACTCGCAAGCCGCGCTCTCGCGGCCGGCATCGCTTTGGCTTTGGCCGGCGCAGCCGAGGCACAGGTGGTCATTTCTCAGGTCTACGGCGGTGCCGGCCAGAGCGGCGCACGCTATAGCGCCGACTTCGTCGAACTGCACAACAACGGCAGCGTCGCGGTCGACCTCAACGGTTGGAACCTGCATTACGCGCCGGCCAACGGCGCCTATGGCTGGCAACGCACGCCGTTGAGCGGCGTCATCGCGCCCGGCGGTTACTTCCTGATCCGCCAACGCGTTTCGATCGGCTCGACTGCGCTGACTAGCTACGATCTGAGCGGCAACGTCTCGCTCAACCACCTCAACGGCAAGCTGGCACTGGTCGATCACTCCAGTCCGATCGTCGTCTCCTGCCCGACCGGTTCGATGGACTTCGTCGGTTACGGCAGCATCGACTGCGCCGAAGGTTCGGCGCCGGCGCCGGCCGGCGGCCTCGTCACCGCGCAACTGCGCAGGGACGGCGGTTGCGTCGACACCCAGGCCAACTCGGTCGATTTCAGTCTCGGCGCGCCAACCCCGCGCAACCGCAACTCGGCGAGGCGAATTTGTCCGGCCGGCCCGCCTCCGCGCCTGTCGGCGAACGACGTGACCCAAACCGAAGGACAGGATGGCATCGCGCCGTTCGTGTTCCGGCTCAAGCTCGATCGTCCCGCCGGCCCCGGCGGGGTCAGCTGGAGCGTTTTCAGCAACGGCCAGGGCAGTGCAACGCCGGACCAGGACTACCTGCCCATCGATCTGCGCGGCACCATTGCCGCCGGCCAGACCGAGACCAGCTTCGCCTTGCCGGTCAGGGGCGACCGGTTGACCGAGAGCGACGAAACCGTCGCCCTTCAGATCAAAGTCCATTCCGGCGCGGTCACCGCCAACGGCGATTACCTCAACGTCCAGGCGACCATCGTCAACGACGATCCGCAACAGCCGCCGCCGCGTGTATCCCTGCAGACGAACGCACTTAACGAGGGAGACGCCGACATCGCGCCGTTCCCGATCGAACTGCGCCTGGACCGTCCCGCCGGCAGCGACGGCGTGCGGGTCCGGCTGAGTTCGGTCGACGGCGGCTCGGCGACGAGCCACGAGGACTATCTGCCGTTCGAGTACGAAGCGGTGATCGGCCCGGGCCAGGATCGCGCCCACGTCAGCTTCGGGGTGCGCGGCGACACGCGTTACGAAGGCGACGAGACGGTCAGGATCAAAGGACAAATCCTGTCCGGCGCGATCGCCGACAACGGCGGCGTCGACCTCGAAGGCCTGGTCACCATCGTCGACGACGATCTGCGGGTGGTGCCGATCGCGGCCGTACAGGGCCGCGAGGCGGTCTCGCCGTTGCGCGGCGAATTCGTCTCGGTCGAAGGCCTCGTCACGGCGCTGAGCGACGACGGTTTCTATCTGCAGAGCGAGGAGTTCGAAAGCGACGGCGATCCGGCGACCTCGCAGGGCCTGTTCGTGCAGACCGGCCATCGCCCCGATTCGAAGTGGCGCGGTTTGCGCGTGCGTGCGACCGGCACGGTGACGGAGTTGTCCGACAGCGGCAGTCACCCGCTGCGCGGCACGATGACCGCAATCGCAGGCTCGCCGGCGATCGCCCTGCTGACGAGTTCGCCGCGCCCTCTGCCGCCGGCGCCGTTGCTGCCCTGGCAGCCGTTCTACGGCGCGCCCGACTACGAAGCCTTCGAAGGCATGCGCGTGGGCTTGCCGGAGGTGCGCGTGGTCGGTCCGACCGGTGGCAGCTTCGATGCGATGCAAGAACGTACCCGCAGCGACGGCCGCTTTCATGTCGCGCTCGGTCCCTACGATCAGCCGGCGCCGATGCGCGAGCCGGGCACGCGCTACCCGCCGATCTTCCACGGCCAGCCGCAGGATTGGCTGCCGCGTTGGGACGGCAATCCCGAGGCGATCGGTGTCGACAGCGATGCCGATGGCCACGCGCCGCTCGATGTCGCGATCGACACCCGCATCGATGGGATCATCGGTCCGCTCGATCAGCGCAGCGGGCGCTACACCGTAGCCCTGCAGCACGATGCGCAGTTGCTCGTGCGCGGATCGTTGCAGGCGCCGCCGCGCATCGAGCCGGGCGACCCGCAGCAGCGTCAGACCGCGGTGGTCAGCTACGACCTCGGCGATCTCTACGACGAGTACAGCCCGCCCAACTCGGGTCAGCCGACCACGCCGATGCCGGCGTTGGAACGCCGCCTCGGCAAAATCTCGCGCAGCCTGCGCGAGAACCTGCTGATGCCGGACCTGGTCGCGATCGCCGGCATCGAGAACGAAGCCCTGCTGCAGCGCCTGGCCGAACGCATCAACCGCGATGCGACCGCGTCGGGCAACGGCAACCCGCAGTACCGCGCCATCGCCCTGCCCAACGTCGATCCGATCAAGCCGCATATCGGTCTGCTCGCGCGCAGCGAACAGGTCGGCAGTTGGGGTTCGCGGGTGATCGTCGAACGCGTCGTCCAGATCGGCCGCGATGCACTGCTGCCGAATAGCGCCGGCCCTTCGCCGTTGTTGTTCGATCAAGCGCCGCTGAGCGTCGATGCCACCACCCAGTCCATCGACGGCCACCGTTTCCGCCAGCGTTTGCTGCTGGTGCAACTGGCGCCGATGGCCGACAGCGACGCCGACACGCCACAGGCCGAACGCCAGCGCGATCGCCGGCACCTGCAAGCCGAGTTCATCGCCGGCTGGGTGCGGCAGCAGCAGGACGAACCCGATGCGCCACCGCTGTTGGTGCTGGGCCGCTTCGACGCGCATGCGTTCAACGACGGTTTGGTCGATCCGGTCGGCACCTTGACCGGCCGTCCGACCGAAGGCGTGAGCACGATGGTGCTGGGCGACGGCGTCGACCGTTTCGATCCGGATCTGCTCAACCTCACCGCGACCGAGCCAGGATCGGAACGCTATTCCTCGATCGACGAAGGCAGCCGCCAGGAGCTGCAGCACGCCTTCGCCGACGAGCGCCTGGTCGGCGCCACCGACCGGATCGAGGTCCAGCGCCTGCGCAGCAATGCCGGCTATCCGGCGGTGCTGCGCGATGCGGAAGGCGTGCCGATGCGCGCCGGCGACGTCGACCCTCTGCACCTGCGGCTGGTGCCCCGCACGCGGGCCGATCTGTCGGTCTGGGCCGGGCCCATGAACGGCGGTGAGACGCTGGAGGCCGGCCGCCCCCTGGAGCTGTCGGTATCGGTCGACAACGCCGGTCCGGACTGGGCGCGCCAGGTCGGCCTCGGCCTGGCCTTGTCCGGGGCCTGGCCGAACCTGGAGGTCAGCGCGGTCGCGCCGGGCTGGCGCTGTGGAGTGCCGGTGGTCGAGGGCGACCACACCAGCCTCGCCTGCACCGGCGAACAGGTCGACAGCAGCGGCCATGTCTCGCAGTGGTTCCATCTGCGCGCCGCTACCGACGCCTCGATGGCCGGGCGCACGGTCGAGCTCGCCGCCTCGGTGACGTCCCCGTCGGCCGATCCGGACCCGGCCGATAACGCCGCGCGGACCACGCTGCGGATCCTCGCCCCCGGCGGCGCGCCTCAGCCCTGAGTCGCCTCGCCCGCCCCCGGCGCAAGCCGGGGGCTTCGACGCCGTCCGGGCCGTCCCGGGCGGCGCCGAGACCCGCCGGAGCCCGCCGAGAGTGACCCAGGTCGCGATTTTCCGGGCCGTCATGCCCTTGCAACGCCAAAAAGTGAGCATTGATGCACAATCCCCTCTGTCTGCTTCCGGGGGGATCCAGGCGTCCACATGGGGAAAAACATGGATAAGTTAGGGGGCCGCCTGTTGGCGGCGGTATTGGCCTTTGCGGCGGCCGGTTCGGCGCAGGCGCAAGTGGTCATCAGTCAGGTTTACGGCGGCGGCGGCAATTCCGGCGCCACGCTGAAAAGCGATTTCATCGAGTTGCACAACAACGGCAGCACCGCCGTCGATCTCAGCGGCTGGAGCGTGCAGTACGCCTCCAGCGCCGGCACCACCTGGCAGCGCACCGCACTCAGCGGCAGCCTCGCGCCAGGCGCTTATTACCTGGTCAAGCAGGCCGACGGCACCGGTGGCTCGGTCGATCTGCCGACGCCGGATACGGTCGGTACCATCCCGATGGCGGCCGGCGCCGGCAAGGTCGCGCTGGTCAACAACACCACCACGCTGAGCGGCAGTTGCCCGCTCGGCAACGTCGACTTCGTCGGCTACGGCACCGCCGCCAATTGCGCCGAAGGCAGCCAGCCGACCGCGACGATCAGCGCCGTGCTCGCCGCGGTGCGCGCCGGCAAGGGCTGCACCGACAGCAACGTCAACGGTGCCGATTTCGATACCGCCGCACCGGCGCCGCGCAACCGCGCCAGCGTCGCGTTCTCCTGCGCCGGCGCCAACCTGCCGGTGCTCAGCATCGCCGACGTCACCCAGATCGAGTCCTCTCCGGACTTCCGTTTCACCGTGAGCCTGTCGGAAGCGGCCGGCCCGGGCGGCGTCAGCGTGTCCTACGCCACCGCCGACGGCACCGCGACCGGCGGCGACGACTACTCCTCGATCGCCGGCACGCTGACGATTCCGGAAGGCGCCAGCTCGGCGATGATCGTGATCCACGTGACCGTCGACGACGCGAACGAGAACGACGAGACCTTCTTCGTCCGCCTCAGCGCTCCGGTCGGCGCCAACCTCGGCGATGCCGAAGCGATCGGCACCATCGTCACCGATGAAGTCGAGCTGACCCCGATCCATGCGATCCAGGGCAATGGCGCGCAATCGCCGCTGCTCGGCCAGCGCGTCTACACCACCGGCATCGTCACCGGCCGCAAGAGCAACGGCTTCTTCCTGCAGACGCCGGACAGCCAGATCGATGCCGATCCGGCCACCTCCGAAGGCGTGTTCGTGTTCGTCGGCAGTGCGCCGCCGGCCATCGCCGCCGTCGGCAACGTCGTGCGCGTCAACGCCAGCGTGATCGAGTTCGTGCCCGGCGCGGACCCCGGCCAGGCGCCGCTCACCGAGCTCGGCAATGCCCCGCAGGTGGTGCTGATCTCGGTGCCGCCGGTGATCGGTCCGAGCACCTTGCCCGCCGCGATCGCGCTGAACCCGACCTTCCCGGATCCGTCCGGCGGTCTCGACCAGCTCGAACGCCTCGAAGGCATGCGCGTGACCATCCCGAGCGCGACCGTGGTCTCGCCGACCCAGGGCTCGAAGAACGAAACCAATGCCACCGGCAGCGGTAACGGCATCTTCAACGTCGTGGTCACCGGCGTGGCGCGTCCGTTCCGCGAACCCGGCATCCAGGCGCCGGACAGCGCTCCGGGCGGCGGCAGCATTCCGCCGATCCCGCGTTGGGACTTCAACCCCGAGCTGATCACCGTCGACAGCGACGCGATCGGCGGCACTGCGTTCAACCTGTCCAGCGGCACCGTGCTGACCAACCTGACCGGCCCGCTCGACTACGGCTTCCGCCGCTACACGATCCTGCGCGATCCGAATGCACTGACCACGATCACCCAGGAGCGCCAACCGACCGCGGCCCGTCTGCCGGACATAAGCGAGTTCACCGTCGCGGCCTACAACGTCGAGCGTTTCTTCGACGCCGCCAACGACCCGGCGATCGGCGAACCGGTGCTGACGCCGGACGCGTATGCCCGCCGTCTCAACAAGATCTCGCTCGGCATCGGTTACCTGCAGCGTCCGGACATCCTCGGCCTGGTCGAAGTGGAGAACATCAGCGCCGCTCAGGACATCGCCGCGCGCGTCAACGCCGATGCGGTGGCAGCCGGTCTTCCCGATCCGAAGTACGTCGCTTACCTGCTGGAAGGTAACGACATCGGCGGCATCGATGTCGGTTATCTGATCAAGACCGCCGACATCGCCGCCGGCACCGCCCGCGTCGAAGTGCTGTCGGTGACCCAGGCCGGCAAGACCGCGACCTGGACCCAGCCGGACGGCAACAGCGCCCTGCTCAACGATCGTCCGCCGCTGGTGCTCGAAGCGGTGGTCCACAACGGCGACGGACGCAGCTTCCCGATCACCGTGATCCTGGTGCACCAGCGCTCGCTGATCGACAGCGAACTCGACACCGACGCCGGCCATCGCGTGCGCATGAAGCGCCAGGCCCAGGCGGTGTTCCTCGCCAACTTCATCCAGCAGCGCCAGTTGGCCAATCCGGCCGAACGCATCGTCACCCTCGGCGACTTCAACGCGTTCGAGTTCAACGACGGCCTCGTCGATGTGATCAACACCGTCGCCGGCACGCCGACGCCGGACGATCAGACCGCGGTGCCCGGCGACGGCGCCGACCTGGTCGAGCCGAACCTGAGCAACCTCGGCGAACTGGCCACGCCGGATCAGCGTTACTCCTACACCTTCGGCGGCAATGCGCAGACCATCGACCAGGTCCTGGCCAACCAGGCCCTGATCGCCGCGGCGACCGGCCTCAAGCTGGATCACGCGCGCATCAACGCCGACTTCCCGGAGATCAACCGCAGCCTCGGCGATTCGCCGTCGCGCCTGTCCGACCACGACCCGGTCATCACCTACATCGACTTCCGCCGCCGCGCGGATCTCGCGGTGACCGCTTCGACCTCGACCGCCTCGGTGCGCGTCGGCCAGCCGGTGAACTTCAGCGTCGCGCTGAACAACGCCGGCCCCGAGCAAGCCGACTACCCCGGCATCGGCTTCGCCATCAACGCCGAACTGCCGGCCTTGAGCGTGGTCGCCCCGGCCGGCTGGAGCTGCGATGCCCCGGCCGTGGTCGACGGTTCGACCAGCGTCGCCTGTAACCGCACCAGCATGGCCAACGGCGAAACGGCGACGTTCGCGCTCTCGGCCGTCGCCAGCGAAGCGATGATCGGCAAGACCACCACCCTGGCGGTCGCGGCGCAGTCGCAGTCGCTGGACCCGGTGCCGGGCAACGACGGCGCCAGCGTCAGCATCGAAACCACCGCGCGCGCCGACCTGGCCATCGACGTCGACGGCCCGCGCGCCCTGCGTGGCGGCCAGAACGGCCAGTTCGCCGTCACCGTGCGCAACCGCGGCGGCGACGTCGCGGTGCTGCCGAGCCTGAACCTGTACGGCGATGCTCCGGCAGGCAACGTCTCGATCGCCGCACCGAGCGGCTGGACCTGCACCGTCGCCGCGCACGGCAACGGCTTCGAAGCGACCTGCAACGGCACCCGACTGGCGGCGCGTAGCGAACAGCGTTTCGACTTCGTCATCGTCGCACCGCGTCCGCGCCTGTGGGATCGCAGCCTGACCCTGCTCGGCTTCGCCGCATCGGCAGTGGAAGATCCGAATCCGTTCAACGACTTCGCCCTGCACCACGTCCAACTCGCCGGACCGTGGTGGTGGTAAGTCCGCGGGCGGCGCCACGCCGCCCGGCGTGATTCGATCGGCAACACAAAAGCGCGGCTCCGGCCGCGCTTTTTTTTTGCCCGGCGTTTGCGCTCGCGATGAACTCGGTCGGCATCGCCGGAAGCACGCAGGCCAGCGACACGCGTGCAAGGCCCGACGGCTTTGCCGGAATGGGCGTCTGCGCGAACGACCGCCGTAAGCGCGCGGCACACTCCGTACTGCGCCGTTTCGTGCGCCAACCGGCACGCAAAGTCGTGAACGCCATCGCGGCGCGCGTCTGGCCGCGGTCGATGTTGCGTTTCCGCAACCCACAGCGGCGCGCGCGACCGATGCCTCGCCGATGCGAGCGCGGCAGACACGCAAGTACGCACCCGGCAACGGAAAAACGCCGCCGGCCGCGCCTGCGGCGATGCCGATCCGAACGCCGAAACCCCCGCGCGCCGCACACGGCGAGTGCGACGCCTAGCCGGTTTCGCCTCGCAATGCATGTCGCAGCGCGCAACGGCGCTTAACAAGCGTTTCGGTATCATCCGCGCCATGACGCAGTGCTCGGCCCGCCGGGCGCCGCGGCTTTAGCCCGGCCCGGAATCCTCTCGTTCGCACGGAGAATCCGGACCCAGCCAGTCTGAAGCTGACCAGCGCGCCCGGCACTGGATCCGGGACCGGAATGATTCGGACCTCATCCCTATTCTGTGAGGACCTTCCCCCGATGACCGTCGCCGCGACGTTCGAAATCGAGTATCTCCAATACCTCGGCGCAGACGGTCGACCCGTCGCCGAGATTCCGGCCGCGTTCAAGGACGCCAACACGCTGCTGCCGTTGTTCAAGCAAATGCTGTTCGTGCGCACCTTCGACACCAAGGCCATCGCCCTGCAGCGCACCGGCAAGCTCGGCACCTACGCCGCCTGCCTGGGCCACGAAGCCACCCATGTCGGCATCGGCGCATCGATGTTGCCCGACGACGTGTTCGCACCGAGCTATCGCGAGTACGGCGCGCAGTTCATGCGCGGCGTGCAACCGCGCGAAGTGCTGATGTACTGGGGCGGCGACGAACGCGGCAACGACTTCGCCGGTCCGCGCAAGGACTTCGCCTGGTCGGTGCCGATCTCGACCCAATGCCTGCACGCCGCCGGCGCCGCGCTCGCCTTCAAGCTGCGCAAGGAAACCAATCTCGCGGTCGCCTGCTGCGGCGACGGCGGTTCGTCCAAGACCGACTTCTACGCCGCGCTGAATTCGGCCGGCGCCTACCAACTGCCGTTGATCCTGTGCGTGATCAACAACGGTTGGGCGATCTCGGTGCCGCGTTCGGCCCAGACCGGCGCCAAGACCCTGGCCCAGAAGGGCCTGGCCGGCGGCCTGCACTGCCTGCAGGTCGACGGCAACGACCTGATCGCGGTGCTCGAAGGCATGCGCCGCGCCGCCGAACTGGCGCGCAGCGGACAAGGCGGCAGCGTGATCGAGTTCATGACCTACCGCCTGCACGACCACACCACTGCCGACGACGCGCGCCGTTACCGCGACGAGGCCGAGGTCAAGGACGCGTGGACGCGCGATCCGATGCCGCGCCTGCGCACTTATCTGACCGCGCAGGGCGTGTGGAACGAAGAACTCGAAAAAGCCTGGGCCGAGGAATGCGGCAAGAAGGTCGACGTCGAGATCAACGCCTATCTGGAAACCCCGGTGCAACCGGTCGAAGCCATGTTCGATTACCTCTACGCCGACATGCCGGCGGACCTGCTCGCCCAACGCGCCGCCGTACTCGCTCTGGAGGGCCGTCGATGAACGTCGCCACCAAGACCACCGTCGATACCGCCCAGCCGGTCGCCACGCCCGCCGCGATCACCCTGATCGAAGCGATCACTCAAGCGCTCGCCTATGAGATGCGCCACGACGACAGCGTGCTGGTGCTCGGCGAAGACGTCGGCGTCAACGGCGGCGTGTTCCGCGCCACCGCCGGCCTGCAGCAGGTGTTCGGCCCGGAACGCGTGCTGGATACGCCGCTCGACGAAACCACCATCGCCGGCCTCACCGTCGGCCTGGCCGCGCAGGGCATGAAGCCGGTCGCCGAAGCCCAGTTCGACGGCTTCGTCTATCCGATGCTCGACCACATCATCTGCCACGCCGCGCGCTTCCGTCACCGCACCCGCGGCCGCCTGACCTGCCCGATGGTGCTGCGCGTGCCGTGGGGCGGCGGCATCCGCGCGCCGGAACACCACAGCGAAGCCAACGAAGCACTGTTCACCAACGTGCCGGGCCTGCGCGTGGTGCTGCCGTCGTCGCCGGCGCGCGCCTACGGTCTGTTGCTCGCCGCGATCCGCGATCCGGACCCGGTGATCTTCTACGAACCCAAGCGCATCTACCGCCAGTACAAGGAAGTCGTCGCCGACGACGGCGAAGCCCTGCCGCTGGACGTGTGCTACGTGCTGCGCGACGGCACCGACATCACCCTGGTCACCTGGGGCGCGCAGGTCAAGGAAGCGCTGGAAGCGGCCGACAAGCTCGCCGGCGAAGGCATCAGCGCCGAAGTCATCGACGTCGCCACGCTCAAGCCGCTGGACTTCGCCACCATCGCCGAGTCGGTCAGCAAGACCGGCCGTTGCGTGATCGTGCACGAGGCGCCCAAGACCGCCGGCTTCGGCGCCGAGATCGCCGCGCGCCTGGCCGAGGAGTCGATGTACGACCTGCTCGCGCCGGTCGAGCGCGTCACCGGCTACGACACCCACATCCCGCTGTTCCGTCTGGAGATGAAGTACCTGCCGAGCGTCGACAAGATCGTCGCTGCGGCCAAGCGCGCGATGGCCAACGGCTGACGCGCGCGCTTCGACACGACGGGCTCCCACGATCGCATCGTCCGGTCGCCGACCGGCGATGCGCAGCATGCAAGACGAAGGCCGAGTGCGGGCCTTCGTTCATCACCCTCTCAGAGAACGAGTCATGAGCGATACCAAGACCTTCCTGCTCCCCGACCTCGGCGAAGGCCTGCCCGACGCGACCATCGTCGAATGGTCGGTCAAGGTCGGCGACACCGTCCGTCTCGACGACACCCTGGTGTCGATGGAAACCGCCAAGGCCGTGGTCGAAGTGCCCTCGCCCGTGTCGGGCAAGGTGCTCAAGCTCGCCGGCGCCGCCGGCGATGTGATCGTCACCGGCACCATGCTGGCCGAGTTCGAGATCGACCCGAACCTGCCGCAGCGCGCCGACGGTCAGGACACCGGCCATCACCACGGCGGCGGCCATGCGCCGGCGCCGCAGGCAGAACCCGCTCCGGCGGCGGCCAAGCCCGCCGAAGCCGCCGAGCGCGCCGACAGCGGTACCGTGGTCGGTGCGATGCAGTCCTCCGATGCGGTGCGCAGCGAGCAGGCGGTCGCGGTCGGCGGCGTTAAAGCGATGCCGGCGGTGCGCGCGCTGGCGCGCAAGCTCGGCGTCGATCTGAGCCGCGTACGCGCCACCGGCGCCGACGGCGTAGTGACCATGGACGACGTCAAGCGCGCCTCCGCCGACGGCAGCGCGCAAGCCGGCGCCGCGCCGGTGCAGCGCGCGGCCGATCGCGCACCCGCGCTCGCCGCGGCACCGGCTGCGGTCGCCGCACCGGTACGCAGTGCGCTGTCGGCCTCGGGCCGGCCGATGCGCACCCAGCCGCCGGGCGTTGCCGTCACCGGTCAGCCCGAGCAGCTCAAGGGCGTGCGCCGCAACATGGCGCGGGTGATGGCCGATGCGCACAGCAAGGTCGTGCCGACCACGCTCGCCGACGACGCCGACATCAACGCCTGGCAGCCCGGCAACGACATCACCGGCCGCCTGGTGCGCGCGATCGTCGTCGCCTGCAAGACCGTGCCCGCGCTCAACGCCTGGTTCGACGGCGACAAGCTCACCCGCACCCTGCATCCGCAGGTCGACATCGGCATCGCCGTCGACACCGACGACGGCCTGTTCGTGCCGGCGCTGCGCAATGCCGACGTGCTCGATTCGCGCGGCGTGCGCGAGGCGATCAACCGCCTGCGTGCGCAGGTCGAGGACCGCAGCATTCCGGCTTCGGAACTCAGCGGTTACACCATCTCGCTGTCGAACTTCGGCATGTTCGCCGGCCGTTACGCGACGCCGGTGGTGGTGCCGCCGACGGTGGCGATCGTCGCCGCCGGCAAGGGCCGTCACCAGATGACCCCGGTGATGGGCGGCTTCGAATCGCACAAGGTGATTCCGCTGTCGCTGACCTTCGATCACCGCGCCTGCACCGGCGGCGAAGCAGCGCGCTTCCTCAAGGCGATGATCGACGACCTCGCGCGTCCGAACTGAGTCCGAGCGAAAGACACCGCTCCCGCATCGCGCGGGAGCGGTTCGGGCCACCGCAAGCCCTGCGATCGACCGCCACGGCGCCGACCATGCGCCGTACTCGCGGATCGGGCCTCGCCTTCGCCGCGAGTGCCGCCCACGGCGATCCTGACCCGCTTCGGGTCGTATGCGCCCCATCTTGCCCCCTACCGCGCCTCGGGGCCGCCGTCGTTGCCGCCCGCCCGCGTTCCTTCCGGGCCCTGGCCGAAACCCTCATTCCGCAACCGCGATAGCCATCACGCTCGCGGCTTCGATTGCGTTTAGGAATAAATAATTCCCTAAATCAATTAATCAGGAATCGCGCTAGCGTCGGCCCGCAATCCCGGCGCCGGGCGCCCGTTTCGGACCCCCGGCCCACCCTTCCCGTCCTCATCGACAGTCGAGAGGTTCCAGAATGAAGCGTTCCCTGCGCACGATGCTGTCGTGCATTTCAGTCGTGGCGTTCGGCCTGATCGCGCCGACCGCCAACGCCGCCCGGCCGGCCTTCCAGATGCCCTTCCCCTGCGGCCAGACCTGGTACGGCGATACCTACCCCGGCCACGGCCTGCGCTATGCGGTCGACCTCAACCACAAGCCGCGCCCGCTCAGCGACGCAGACCTCGGCTCGACCGTGGTCGCCTCCGCCGGCGGCACCGCGCACACCTACAACCCGCATCCCGGCACCGGCTACGGCCGCCTGGTGGTGATCGACCACGGCGGCGGCTGGCAGACCTACTACGCCCACCTCAACAGCATCTCGGTCGGTAACGGCGCCAGCGTGTCGCAAGGGCAGAAGATCGGCACGCTCGGCAAGACCACGCGCCCCGGCAACAGCATCTCCGCGCACCTGCACTACGAACAGCGCCTCAACGGCGACGACCAGAAGATCGTCTGGAACGGCGCGACCATCGTCTACGACCAGTACGAAGTGGCCTACAAGAGCCGCAACAGCTGCAGCGCCGGCGGCGCCACCGGCACGGTCAAGACCAGCGGCTCGCCGCTCAACGTACGCTCCGGCCCGGGCACCGGCTACAGCATCGTCGGCTCGCTCGCCAACGGCGCCAGCGTCACCATCCGCTGCCAGAAGACCGGCGAATCGGTAAGCGGCACGTACGGCACCAGCAATCTGTGGAACAACATCGGCGCCAGCGGCAGCAACCGCTATATTCCGGATGCCTACACCTACACCGGTTCCGACGGCCGCGTCGCACCGGATTGTTGATCGGGCGATAAACGCAACGGGGCGGCGGCGAGGCCGCCGTCCCGCTGCCCCCCTTTCCGCTTCGCACCGAGGACGCCGATGACGCACGCCCACTCTCCGCCGACATGGACCGCACGGCTGGGCATGGCGCTGCTGACGTCCGCGCTGATCGGAGGCTTGGTCGGCGCGGCGATCACCCGCTGCTCGATGACGCCTGCGACGCCACAGGGCCGCGACGGCGCCACGACATCGCCCGCCCCGGGCCGCAGCGGTAAGCAGCCGCTGCACTCGGCCCTGGCCGACGCCCTGGCCAGCGACGGCCCGCGCAGCCGCGGCGCCGACGACCTCGACCGCAATATCCGCCGCGCCGGGCAGGACCCGGGCTATCTGCGCGAACTGCTGCGCCGCTACAGCTTCGAGACCGATCTCGACCGGCGCGGCGCCTTGCTCGCGATCCTGCAGGGCGTGGCCAACGACGAGGTGCTGCAACTCGGACGGCAACTCGCAGGCAACCCCGACCCGGACACGCGTCGCAGCGGACTGGCCCTGCTCAAGGCGTTTCCCCTCGATGTGGCCGCAGTGCGCGACACGCTGGCGCGGCAGTTGCGCGACGAACGCGACCCGGCCCTGCTGAAGGAAAGCATCGACATGCTGGCGCCCGCCGTCGTGGCCAGCGAAGACGCCGCGCCCTTGCTCGAACGCCTCGCCGCCCTGCGCGGCCATGCCGATGCCGAGGTGCGTGCCAGCGCCGTGCTGCAATCGGTGCGCTGGAACAAACGCGGCGACGATGCAGCCATCCTCGAACCCGCCCTGCTCGATCCGGACATCGCCGTGCGCCGCGCCGCCATCGCCGGCATCGAAGCTTCCGGCGCGCGTTCGGATGGGCTCAAGATCGCCTTGCTCGATATCGCCGGCGATGCCCGGGCCGAATCGGACCTGCGCCGCTCGGCCGCGTTCGCCTTGCAGAACTTCGCCCTCGATCGCGACGAGTACGCGCTGTACCGCGATGCGCTCGCCGCGCTCGCACGCGCCGACGGTGCGGGCCCGGGATTGCCGCTGCATTGAATCGCGGTGGTGCGATGCGACGCGGTATCGCATCGCAGCCGGCACTTCCCCGCCCGCGGTCGGCGCGGCAATCTGCAGGCCGGTCTACCATCCACGGAGCACTGCCATGGCCCATCGCAGCCGCCTGGCCGGATTCATCATCGATTGCGAAACCGGCGACCTCGATGTCGCCGCGAATTTCTGGAGCGGCGCGCTAGGTTTGGCCCGGGTCGAAACCTACGACGACGACGGCGCGCAATACGCCCAACTCGCGAACGGCCCCGCCGAGCTGCACATCGAAGTGCAGAAAGTCGCACACCCCTCGCGCGTGCACCTGGACATCGAAAGCGACGATCTCGACGCCGAAGCCGCGCGTCTGGAAGCGCTCGGCGCCAAGCGCATCGCCTTCGTCAAACGCTGGTGGGTGATGGAAGCGCCGACCGGCCACCGTTTCTGCATCGTGCGCATGAAGCATCCCGAACAGGGCGCGCCGCCGAACGTCTGGGACTGACGCCGGCATCGCGCCGCGCCGCGGCGAGCTCAACTGGCATCGACTACAAGATGGTCGCGGCCGCTGGATTTCGCCCGGCATAAAGCCTGATCGGCGCGATCGAACACTGGCTCGGGGCGGTCGCGTTCGGGCCGGCCGGATGCGGTTCAGCCCGTCGCGTCGACCGTCGCGACCGAGCGCTCGGCCTGGCGATCGAGCCACACAGCCAGGCCCTGGGCATTGAGTTCGATGTCGACCGCGAGCCCCGCATGGATCTGCGCCTCGCTGAGCGGGCTGCCGTGGGCCAAGGCGCGCTCGGTGTACAGCGCCCTCAGCGCCTCGCTGAGGCGCGCATGACGTTCGCCGTCGGCGGCCTGCGCTTGCCCGATCCGCACCATCGCGTCGATCTGTTCGATCAACTCCGCGCCGAGCCGCTGCACGTCGCCGACGCGGCCGTAATGGGTCAGATACACCGCTTCGGGATCGCTCGCCAGCAAGGTGCGGATCGAAGCCTTGAGCGGTTCCGGCTCGAACTGCACCGGCGAGGAAGTCGGCAGGATGAAAGGCCCGCGCACCGAATCGAACTCGCGATAGGACAGGCCGAAGGTGTCGCCGGTGAACCAACTGCGGCTGCGCTCGTCCCACACGCACAGGTGATGGCGCGCATGCCCCGGCGTGTCGACGCACAACAACGGCCGTCCGCCGAGAGGCACGATGTGGCCGTCGCGGGCGATGACCACGCGCTCGGCCGCGATCGGCACGATCTCGCCGTAGCTGCGAGCCATTTCCTCGGCGCCGTACACCGCGGTCGCACCAGCGACCAAGCGCGCCGGATCGATCATGTGCGGCGCGCCGCGCGGATGCACGACCAGGCGCGCGTTCGGCAGTTGCTGCATCAGCGCACCGGCGCCGCCGGCGTGATCGAGATGGACGTGGGTCAGGATCAACCAGTCGATATCGGCCGGCGTCAGGCCTTGCGCCGGCAAAGCGGCGAGCAGGGCCGGAATCGAATGCTGGGTGCCGCAGTCGATGAAAGCGCCGCGGCCGTTGTCGACGACGAGATACGCGGCGTCGAAGATCGGCCGCTGGAAGCCGGTGTCGATGGTGACGATGCCCAGGGATTCGCTCATGAAGGCACTGCACTGCGCTGCGGAGTCGGCGCCCAGTCTATGCGCTGTGGGCCGCGGCAACATGCGGCTTTGGTCGCAGGAGTCGGCGCCTGCCGCCCGCTCGACGCAGGCCGTGCACCAAGACCTTCAACCGCGCCCCTTCAATCGAGGAAGTCGGTCAAACGCCTCAGCCAGCGCCAACGCACCACACCGGCGATGGTCAGCGTCGCCAGGAAGACCCCGTAGCCCAGCGAGGTCGCGAAGATCTGCGGCCACATCGCGCCATAGGCATCGCCGGCGTAACGATGCGCCCAGCGGATCGCCAACACGAAGGCGCATACCGATGCGGCCAACGACACCGCATCGAACAAGCGCCGCGCGGCATTGCGCGGCTGCCGCGGGTACAACCAGAACAGCGCGCCGAGAATCGCGAACCAGGGCAAGAACAGGATCAGCGCCAGGTTGAGTTCGACGAACCGGCTCACGACGTCGCGCTGTCCTTCGCCGCCTGCGCCTCGGCTTCGGCCTGGACGATCGCGGCCAGGGCTGCGGCCACGGCATCGCGGCGCGCGTCGTCGACGGCATCGGCGGCGGCCAACAAAGCCGCGACATCGCTCTTGCCGGCCTTGAGCGCGGCGATCAACTGCCCGGCATCCTTCGGCGAGGCGAAACCGCGGCTCTGCAGCAGCACCTCATCGCCGTCGGCGAGCTTGAAATAGAACTGCCCGTCGGCTTCGCGGTACTGCTTGAACACCGGCAGGCTCGCCTTGCTCTCGGCCTTGACCGAGGCCTTCGTCGTGGTCTGCGACAAATCGCGCAAACCCACCGCCTCGCGCAGCGCCTTCATGCGCGGGCTGACGTGCTGCGCGCGCACGCGGCGGGCGCCGTCGACCAGGATCGCTTCGATGTCCTGCGGGCGCGCCATCAGGGTTTCGTACTTCGCGCGCAGCGGCGCGATTTCGCCGTCGATGCGTTCGAACAGCGCCTGCTTGGCCTCGCCCCAGCCGATGCCCTCGGCGAAGGCGCGGCGCATCGCTTGCGTTTCCTCGACGCTGGCAAAGGCCTGGTAGATCTGGAACAGGGCCGAACCTTCGGTGTCCTTGGCCTCGCCCGGCGCGCGCGAATCGGTGACGATCGAATAGATCAGCTTCTTCAAAGTCTCGCGCGGTGCGAACAAGGGAATGGTGTTGTCGTAGCTTTTGCTCATCTTGCGGCCGTCCAGGCCCGGCAAAGTCGCCACGTTGTCCTCGATCAAGGCCTCGGGCAGGACGAAGTGCTCGCCGTAGAGATGATTGAAGCGCTGGCCGACGTCGCGCGCCATCTCGATGTGCTGGATCTGGTCGCGGCCGACCGGCACCTGGTTGGCGTTGAACGCCAGGATGTCGGCCGACATCAGCACCGGGTACATGAAGAGGCCTGCGGTGATCGCGGCATCGTCGTCCTCGCCTTCGGCGCGGTTCTTGTCGACCGCGGCCTTGTAGGCGTGGGCGCGATTGAGCATGCCCTTGCCGGCGACGCAGGTCAGCAACCAGGACAGTTCCGGAATCTCGACGATCTCGCTCTGGCGATAGAACCAGACCTTGGCCGGATCGAGCCCGCAGGCCAGCCACGCCGCCGCGATCTCCAGGGTCGAGCGCTGCACGCGCTCGGGCTCCTGCACCTTGATCAGCGCGTGCAGGTCGGCGAGGAAATAGAAGCTCTCCACGTCCGGGGCGAGGCTGGCGGCGATCGCCGGGCGGATAGCGCCGACGTAGTTGCCGAGGTGCGGGGTGCCGGAGGTGGTGATGCCGGTCAGGATGCGGGTCTGGGTCATTGCCGATCGTGGGTGGAACGTGGCCGGTCAGTGTACCCGCTGCCCGGCGGGGCCCGCCTCGTCCGGAGGTCCCAGCCTGAGCCGCGCATGAGCCGCGCATGAGCGGCAGCTGAGCGCGGCGCGGCGCCCCCGCTGGGGCGGCGCAACCCCATTGCCGGGCCCGGTGCGTTTGCATGCACGACCACCCAGGAGACACCGCCATGTTCCGCACCCTCGCCCTGCTCGCCGGTGCCGTGTTGACCGCCACCGCCTGCACTCCGGCCTACGGCCGTCCGCTGGTCGACCTCGCGGTGATCGACCGCGACAGCGGCGACTGGCTGCCGGCCTATCCGCACCGCGGCCAGCAGTGGATCGCCGGCACGCCCGGCCACCGCTACTCGGTGCGCCTGACCAACACCAGCGGCCAACGCGTGCTGGTCGTACTCTCGGTCGACGGCGTCAATGCGGTCAGCGGCCAGACCGCCAACCCCTCGCAGGCCGGCTACGTGCTCGATGCCTGGCAATCGACCGAGATCAACGGCTGGCGCAAATCGCTCGACGATGTCGCCCAGTTCGTCTTCACCGACCTGCCCGACAGTTACGCCGCGCGCACCGGACGCCCCGACAACGTCGGCGTGATCGGCGTGGCGGTGTTCGAGGAACGTCAGATCTATCGCGAACCGCCGCGTCCGTATCCTTATCCCTATCCCTACCCGCAGCCGCCGTATGGCCGCGCCGAGGGCATGGCCGAGGCCGAACGCCGCGCCTCCAACGGCGCCGCCGCGCCGGCCGCCACCGCCTCGGCAGCGGGCAAGGCGCGCGAAGCCGCCGCCGACAGCGCCGCCGCGCAGTCCATCGGCACCGGCCACGGCGCGCGCGAATGGTCGCCGGTCTCGCAGACCGACTTCGTGCGCGCGTCGCGTTCGCCGGCCCAGGTCATCCAGTTCCGCTACGACGATTACCGCAATCTGGTCGCGCGCGGCATCGTCCCGCGTTATCGCGCGCCGTATCGCGATAACGAACCGCGCGCTTTCCCTAACGGTTTCGTCGCCGATCCGCCGCCGCGCGGCTGGTGATCGCGGCAACCGGCCCGTCACCGTAGCGCGCACAAAAAAACGGGCCGGAAAGCTCCGGCCCGTTGTTCCTCGTCGATGACGCTGCGCTGCGCTATCGATGCGCGCCGATGATCAGACGCCGTGGCGCATCGCTCAGTTCAGCGTCTTGCCGAATTCCTTCACTTCCTTTTCGGCGCGGTCGCGTTCCCAACCGTAGCGTTCCTGCAACTTGCCTGCGAGGTATTCGGAGTTGCCTTCGGCGATATCGAACACGTCGTCGGTCAGATCGCCCCACTTGGCCTGGGCCTTGCCTTTGATCTGGGTCCACTTGCCGGCAATGATGTCTTTGTTCATCGATAACACTCCTTCGTTGGGGGATTCGGATTCGGCACGACGCACGCACTTCGCAACACGTCGTTAGCTTGCCGATATCGCCGAAACAGATTCGCAGCGCAGACGTTCCGATGAGGTCACGATTGCGTTAGCCGAGGCTTGATGTCGGTGAACAGCATGAACCCTTCATTCCATTTCTGTGCGCGCGGTTGCGCTTGCACGGTTGCGCTGCACGCTTTTGCCGACATCGAGAAGACGTGGCAGCGATGAATGCGTCGGCGCCGCAGCGGATGCCAAACCCCAGACGCAGAAAAGGCCGGATCGCTCCGGCCTTTTCTTTGCATCTCGTCGGGTCCTACGGCTTATTTGCCGTCGCGGACCTCTTCGGCCTTCTGCTCGACCTTCTCACCGGCCTTCTTCACGTCCTTGCCGGCACCGGCCACGGTGTTGCAAGCAGTCAGGGTGCCCATCGAGAACAGGGCCAGCAGCAACAGGGCAGTCAAACGCTTCATAAGAACTCCTTGGTCGGTTACGGATACCAGATCGGGCCGCGCACGCAGTCGCGTCCTGATTGGCATGAGACGCGAGCGAATGTGAAGCCGGCGTGCAGCGCCGGCCCGGAATTCCATGAAACAAGGCGTCCTGCGCCTGTCCCGCGGTGGAGCCGTCAGCCGCGATTCATCGCCGCGGCGACGGTCGCGTCATTCGCGCATCAAGGTCGATTTGCCGAACAGGCTCTCGACCAGGTCGACCGCGAGCTTGGCGGTGCGGTTGCGCTTGTCGAGGATCGGATTGAGTTCGACGATGTCGAGCGAAGCCAGGCGGCCGCTGTCGGCGATCATCTCCATCACCAACTGCGCTTCGCGATAGTTCGGACCGCCCGGCACCGTGGTGCCGACGCCCGGGGCGATGCTCGGGTCGAGGAAGTCGACGTCGAAGCTGACATGCAGATGGGTATTTTCGTCGACGCCTTCGAGCGCCTCCTCCATCACCCGCTTCATGCCGATCTCGTCGATGTAGCGCATGTCGTAGACATCGAGCCCGTGCTGCTGGATCAACTGCTTCTCGCCGCGATCGACCGAGCGGATGCCGATCTGGCGGATCTCGTTGGGGCGCATCGCCGGCGAGGAACCGCCGAGATGGGTCAGGGCTTCCGGGCCGAGGCCGCACAGGCACGACACCGGCATGCCGTGGATGTTGCCCGACGGCGTGACCTGGCTGGTGTTGAAGTCGGCGTGCGCATCGAGCCAGAGCACGCGCAATTGCTTGCCGGTCTCGCGGCAGTGCTGCGCGACCGCGGTGATCGAACCCAGGCCGAGGCAGTGATCGCCGCCGAGCAGAATCGGCATGCGCCCCTCGCGCAGTTCCGCGCCGACCGCATCCATCACCAGACGATTCCAGGCCACCACCTCGGGCAGATGGCGATAGCCTTCGACCGGCTTTTGCCAGGGATTGCGCGGGCCGTCGAGGTTGCCGCGATCGACCACGTCGACGCCGCGCGCGGCGAGAGCTTCGCCGAGACCGGCGATGCGCAGCGCTTCCGGCCCCAGGCGCGCGCCGCGATGGCCGGCACCGACGTCGGTCGGCGCACCGAGCAAGGACACCGGAGGATAAGTACGACTCATGTGAATTCCTCTTCCCTGCGCCGGCGTTGCGACGCACGAGGGATATCGATAGTGAACGCAGACGATGCCCGCGGCATCGCGCGATCGCCGCAACAGGGCCGCGCGTTGCGCTGCGGCCGCCGACGATGCCGGCATTCTAGCTCAGGGCGGATGCGGGGCTGGGGGCGGGCTGTTGAGCGGCGCTAGGGCGTTGCGCTGCAGCACGGGTGTTGCGGGTTGGGGCGAGCGCGCTCGGCCCCTGCCGCAGTTCACGATGCTCTGGGGCCGACACCGCAATCACGCCGTTCGGAAGGTAGCCGTGGGACGCAGTGCGTTGGCGCCTGCTCGCCTGCGCTGTGGCGGAGACAGGACAGCCAGGGCAGTGTTCTGACGGAAGCCGGAACGATTCGCGCCGTTGGATGGATTGGCCGGGCGGCTATCTTTTCTTGAGCTCACTTGGCCGGGCGGTTGTCTTTATTCGGATTTACGTGGTGCCGCTTGTCCGAATCGAACGGACGACCGCTCGCTTACAAGGCGAGTGCTCTACCAACTGAGCTAAAGCGGCAAGGTACGTGACGACGCGTCGTGCGGATCGGGACCCAGGGTTCGATACGGCGACGGCAGGCGCATTCTACGCGCCCCCGCCTCCCACGGACAGCGCACTCAGCCGAGGGTGCCGCAGGACACAGTGCGCCAACGCTGCGCACCGGCGGCGCGGCGCAAGGCATCGCCGTTCGAGGTGGTGGTGGCGGCATCGATCCAGGTCGCCGAGGCGGTCTCGCCGAGCGCTTCGACCCGCGCCGGGAAACCGGCTTCGCTGAGCGAAGAGGCACGCTTGCGCGCCGACTCCTCGCTGCGGAAGCGGCCGAGGGCGATGCCGTTGGCGTCGGCGCCACCGCCGCCCATCACGAACAGATCGCTGAAACCGGCGGCGCGAATGCGCTGCGCGGTCGCTTGCGCGGCCTCCGCGCTCGCGGCCGGCGGCAGATACACCCGCCAACCGCGCGAAGGATTCGAGGTGCCGGCCTGAGCGCGCGTCGCCAGCTTCTGCGCGAGCGGTTGCAACTTCGCCCGTGCCGCGTCGGCGGCCGCGGCATCGGCGAAGGGGCCGATGCTGAAGCACTGCGCTTTCGCCACTTCGGCCGGTGGCGGCACTGGCGTCGCGGCGGCGGTAGGCGGCGGCAGTGCGGCCGGCGGCGCGCCGCTCGCAGCATCGAGCTTCGCCGCCGCTGCCTCCGCCTTGGCCGCTTCGGTCTGATCGGCATCGGGCTGGCGCGCGCTCGTCGCCGGCAGCTTGCCGGCGCTGTCCACCAAGGCGGCGGCCGGCGCCGACGGCGCAGTCGCCCCGGCTTGCGCTACGGCCTTGGACTCGGCCAGCTTGGATTCGCCGGCCAGTTGCAGACGGGCCACGCCGAGCGGCAGTGTCTCCTCGGCCGCGGCGGCCGGGACGGGACGCGCGACCCACCAGGCGGCGACGCCGATGTTGAGCGCGATCAGCAGAACGATGAGGGCACGGACGAGCATGCGCGGATTCTATCGCCTGGGGTCAGGGGGAAGTTTCGATGCCGGCCCAGATCGCGAGTCCTTGCAGGACCAGCGTCGGGGCCAGGGTCGGCGACGGCAGAGCGGCGGCCAGCGCATCGGCGCCGCCGCCGTGCAACAGCAGACGCGGCCGCTGGCCGAGTTTCGCGGTCGCCGAGGCCAGGCTGCGTTCGATCAGGGCCAATGCCGCGCCGTCACAACCCGAGGCCAGGGCATCTTCGGTGTCGGCGGCGAAATCGAGCGTCTCGCCGCCGTGTTCGGGCAATTGCGGCGCGCGCGCATGCAAGGCCTCGCGCATCAGGGTCGGCGACGGCGCGATCAGGCCGCCGTGGTGCAGGCCGTCGGCGTCGAGCAGATCGATGGTGAGCGCAGTGCCGACGCCGCAGATCAAGGCCGCGCCCTCGCCTTGCGCGTGCGCGCCGAGCAAGGCCAGGAAACGGTCGGCGCCGAGCTTGCGCGGTTCGGCATAGGCGATACGCACCGTATCGGAGCGCGCCGCGGCGAAACCCTGCGGCGAGCGGAAACTCGCTTGGGTGCGCGCGATCGAGATCCGCCGGCAATGCACGGTCAATGCTTCGAGCACCGCCAGGCGCAAGGCCGGATGCGCCACGCTGGCCAGATAGGCAGCCTCGATCCGCTCCGCCGGCAAGGCCTCGGCGAGTGCGGCGGCGACGTCTTCCTCGCGATGCGGCAGCGCCACGGCGTCGCCGGGGCGGCCGTCGGCGCCGAGCGGCGCGCACTTGAGCCGGGTGTTGCCGAGATCGAATAACCAGGCGCTCAACGCGATGCTCCTTGCGCGCGCCGCACGCTGACTTCGCCGGCATGGAAACGACGTTCCTCGCCATCGTCCAGGCGCACGCGCAGGGCGCCGTCGTCGGCCAGGCCGAGGGCGATACCCTGATGCGTCGCGTCGGCACCGTGCACGCTGATCGCCTGCCCGGCCAATGCATCGAACGCGGCGTAACGGTCGAGGAACGGCGCCAACCCGGCGGCGTCGAATTCGTCCAGTGCCGGCAGCAAACGCTCCAGCAAGGCCGCAGCGACCGTGTCGCGCGCCACCGCGCGCCCGCCGGCAAGGCCGGACAGGTCGCTCCAGGGCTGGTCGATCGACGCTGCGACGGCAGCCGGCATGCGCACGTTGAGCCCGAGCCCGATCACCGCGCGCGCCGGCCCGGCGTATTCGCCGCCGCCTTCGATCAGCAGGCCGCCGAGCTTGCGCAGGCCGGCGCCGTCGAGCACGACCAGGTCGTTCGGCCATTTCAGCCGCACCGCGGCATAGCCGAGGCCTTGCAGGGCCTCGGCCGCGGCGATGCCGGCGACCAGGCTCAGCCCGCCGAGGCGCGCCAGGCCCCCGCCGAACGAACGCGACAACGAGAGATACAGATGCGCGGCCAATGGCGAGGCCCAGACCCGGCCGCGGCGCCCGCGGCCGCCGGTCTGGCGTTCGGCCAGCAACACCGCGACGCCTTGCGCCGGGGTCGGCCGGCGCAGCAGTTCGCTGTTGGTCGAATCGATGCTCCAGGCCACTTCGAGCGCGGCCAACCGCACCCGCGTCGGCGCCGACAGGGCCGCGGCGATCGCCTCGGCATCGAGCAGATCCAGCGGCTGCGACAACGCATAACCGCGCCCGGGCTTGGCTTCGATCGCTACGCCCGCTTCGCGCAAGGCTTCGATGCGCTTCCACACCGCCGCGCGGGTCTGCCCGGCGGCGCTGGCGAGCGCGTCGCCGGTGGCGGGGCCTGCGATCAAGTGCTGCAACAGCGCGCGGTCGTCCATCAGCTCCGGCGCCAACGGTGCAGCAGACGCGCGCCGGCGAAGCGCGATTCGGTACCGGCGCGCAGACGCGCCAGATTGCCGCGGTGGGTGAACACGACCAACAGTGCGGCGGCGATCGCGAAGCATTGCCGCGGCAGGCCGGCATCGCCGAACCAGGCGAGCAGCGGCAGGCACAGCGCCGCGATCACCGTGGCCAGGCCGACATAACCGCTGGCGATCAGCACCACCGCCCAGACCAGCAACAGCAGCGGCACCGCGAACGGCCACAGCACCATCAGCGCGCCGACCAGGGTGGCCGCGCCCTTGCCGCCGCGGAACCCGTGCCAGATCGGCCAGACATGGCCCAGCACGGCAGCGAACGCAGCGAGGTAACCGTGCGCGGTCACCGACAAGTCGTCGCCGACCGGCGCGAAGCGCAGCGCCAGCCAGGTCGCCAGCGCGCCCTTGCCGATATCGATGAAGACCACGACCGCGGCGAAGCGCAGGCCCTGGGTACGGAAGGCATTGGTGCCGCCGGCGTTGCCGCTGCCCTGCTGGCGGATATCGACGCCGCGCAAGCGGCCCAGCAGCAGGCTGCCCGACAGGGAACCGATCGCGTACGCCGCCAGCAACAACACCACCGACAACGGCGCCACCGCGATGGCGGCGGACAGGGGCGGCGGGAGGGCGGCGAGCGACATGGGCGAATTATGCGCGAGCCGCTACGAGAGCCGATACGGATTCGAGCGCCGTGCCGGCGGATACACCTTTGCGCGGCGACGGTCGCGGACATGAGCCTTCGCGGGGCTGCCGGGGATCGAGCTGCGGCTTGCGCCGTTCCTGCCTCTGAACGGCGTCGGCTAGGGGTAGGAGCGGCGCGAGCCGCGACCGCGCCCTTTCGCGCTTGCCGCGTAACCGTTGGGCCGCGGCCTCAGCCCGGCGCCGGCTGCACCGACACCAGCAACGCCCCGCGCCCGGCATGGGCGCCCAACGCCGGCCCGGTCTCGACCAACCAGGCCTGTTCCAGGTCGAGGCGGCGGCGCAGGGCTTCGAGCAGACGCTCGCCGTCGCCCAGGGCATCGCAATGGCCGACGATCGCGCGCCAGCGCTGCTCGTCCGGCAGGCGCCGCGTCAGATGGCGGGCAAAGGCCTCGGGCGCGTCCTTCTTGGCGAACAAGCCGCCGCTGACGCTCAGCCGCCCCTCCGGCTTCATCTTCGCGACCGGGGTCAGGCCGGTGTAACGCACCAGCGGCCCGGCCCAGGGCGGAATCCGCCCGCCGCGCACCGCGTGCGAGATATCCCGCGCCATCGCCCAGGTCCGGGTCAGCGGCCGCAGGCGTTCGAGTTCGGCCACGATCGCCGCCAGCTCGGCCCCGTCGGCGGCCAACTCGGCCGCACGCCAGGCCAGCAAGGCCTGGCCGCCGGCGGCATTGAAACTGTCGAACACCTGCACCCGGCGCGCATCGGCACGCGCCGCGGCCTGTTCGCCCGACTGCAGGGTGCCGGAGACCGCGCGCGACAGGCCGACGTACAGAACCTCGGTGCGGTGCCCCAGCAGGAACTCGAAGGCGCGGCGGAAATCGCCCGGCGGCGGCTGGCTGGTGCGCGGCAAGTCGGCGCTGCCGGCCATGCGCCGGTAGAACTCGGCGGTGGCCAGGCCGATCTTGTCGAGATAGTCGCGGCCGTCGATCGACACCCGCACCGGCACCACGTGCAGGCCGTAGCGTTCGGCCAGGGCCTCGGGCAGATCGGCGGCGCTGTCGGTCACCACCGCCACCCGCTGCACCCGTTCGACGCTGCGTTGCTGTTGCAGCATGTCGTCGGCCTTCATGGCCTCGACCGCGCCGAACGCCGCGCAGGCATCGAACAAACGCTGCGGCGCGCCGACGTGGGCATGCACGCGCATGCGCGCCTCGCCGCCGGCCAGGACCAGCGAATCGGCGCCGACCGCTTCGAGCGCGGCCAGCAGCCGGCCGCGTTCGATGCCGCTGCCGATCACCAGGCATTCGCTGCACCAGCGCCGCTGTGGGTCGACCGCATCGTGCACCGGTGCCAGCGCTTCCCCGTGTCCGGCGCAGGCTTCGTTGGCCGCGCTGACGCCGGCATGCACGCGCAGCGCGCGCGGGCCGCCGTCGACGAATTCGGCGATGCCTTCGAGCAGATCGACGAAACCCTTGGCGCCCGCATCGACCACGCCAGCCTTCTGCAGCAGCGCCATCTGCTGCGGCGTGCGCGCCAGCGCGTTGCGGGCTTGGATCAGCGCGGCGGCGAAACCCGGGCGCGGGTCGCCGTCGCGGCTGGCCAGGGCGGCTTCGTCGAGGGCGTCGGCGAAGGCATTGATGACGCTGAGAATGGTGCCCTCGACCGGATGCGCCAGTGCGGCCCGGGCATTGACCGCGCCGTGGCGGACCGCGGCGGCGAGGGTCGCGGCGTCGAGCTCGGGCCGGCTGCGGGCGTACTCGGCCACCCCGTGCAGGAACTGGGCCAGGATCGCCCCGGAGTTGCCGCGCGCGCCGTCGATGGCGTCGTCGCCGATCCGCAACAGCAGCTCGCCGATATGGCGGCTGCGCCGGCTCAGCGCCCCATTCAGCAGACTGCCCAGGGTATGCGCGAGGTTGTTGCCGGTGTCGCCGTCGGCGACCGGGAACACGTTGATCCGGTTGAGCAGATCGCGCCCGGCGATGACCCGGCGCGCCCCCGCGATCAAGGCCCGGCGCAGGGCCGGCGCGGTCAGCGGAGGATGGGCGATCGCCATGGCGGCAGTCTGCGGCAAACCGGCGCGGGCGCCTGTTGCGGCGCAGCATCGATCTTGCGCGACCGGAGGCGGCCCAGGCCGCGGGTTTCGCGCTATAGTCGGGAAATCGCTCGACGCCGGATTCCGGCCGGGCCGATCAAGGATTCCGCCATGTTACGGATCTGTCTGTGCCTGCTGTTCGCCCTCGCCAGTGCGACCTTGGCCGTCGCGGACGTCGGTGCACGCGAAGTCAACAAGCTCAGCCCGAACGATGCCTGCCCCGAAAGCAGCGCATCGCGCAAGGACGCGGCGGCCCGCCCGAGCAGCCGCAGCGCCGCGCCGCCGACCGCGCGCGACACCAAGGCCAAGCCGAGCGTGCACAGCGACGCCGAAGGCAACAACCGCCTGCAGTCGCCGCGTTGGCACAACTTCCTGCCGGGCATGTTCCGCTGATCCGCTGACGGCACCGCCTTTGTTCGACCTGTTGCGCCGTCTGCGGCGCCCGCCCCTGATCGATGACGCCTTGTGGCGCGACGCCGTCGCCGCCTTGCCGTGGGCGCGCGCGCTCGACCCGCAGCGCCAGCAACGCCTGCGCGAGCTGGCGGCGCGTTTCCTGCACGAAAAAACCATCAGCCCGATCGGCGAGCTCGAACTCGGCGCGCACCAGCGTTGCCTGCTCGCCGCCTTGTGCTGCCTGCCCTTGCTCGAGTTCGGCCGAGAGGGCCTGCGCGGCTGGTCGCAGTTGATCGTCTACCCCGATGCGTTCCGGGTGAACCGCAGCCACACCGATGCGGCCGGCGTGCTGCACGAATGGCAGGACGAATTGATCGGCGAGTCCTGGGAGGCCGGCCCCTTGATCCTGTCCTGGGCCGACGTGCTGGCCGACTGCGAGGAACCGCGCGCCGGCTTCTGCGTGGCCGCGCACGAGATGGCGCACAAGCTCGATCTGCTCGACGACCTGCTCGACGGCACCCCGCCCCTGCCGCGCCCGTGGCAACGCGAATGGGCGCGCGATTTCCAGCAGGCCTACGACGCGTTCGTCGCCGACGTCGACGCTGGCCGCGACACCGCCATCGACCCTTACGCCGCCGAAGCGCCCGAAGAATTCTTCGCCGTCGCCACCGAGTACCACTTCAGCGACCCCGCCCTGCTGCGCGAGCAGATGCCCGCGGTGGCCGCGCATTTGGAGCGGTTCTATGGGGTGTCGCCGTTCGCTTGAGCGGGGCGGCGGGCCCCTGTAGGAGCGGCGTAAGCCGCGACTGACCGAAGCGGGGAGATACCACTCCGTGGCCGAAGCGAAGTGCTTGGCATGCGGCGATAACCGCACCGATTGTCCGGGTTTCGGGGATAACGCCTACGTACATCGCTTCGGTTGGTCGCGGCTTGCGCCGCTCCTACAGGAAGTTGCCGGAGCCTTCGGCCGTCAGCGAAGCGAGACCGCAACAGCGCGGTCGCGACTCGCGTCGCTCCTACCCTAAGCCATCGCAGCCACACGATTACCGTAATCGTTGCTGTTGCCGTTGCTGTGCGTCGCCTCGGCCTTTCGATGGCAATTGAAGACCCGGAGGGCGGCGCGCAGGGATGCGCGCCGTTTTTCATCGGGACAGGGATGTCCCGTATGAAAAATC